>NVXB01000018.1 GCA_002746425.1 Hyphomicrobiales bacterium
ATCGTAATAGGCGCGCACATGATTTGGCATCTCTTGCCACACGCTGCGCTCGCGCACGGTCGCAAGATGCTGTATCGCATCATCGACCATTTCATGCGCCAATTTGCGAGAATGTTCCCAGTCTTTGGGATCAAGAGTTTCTTCAAGGCTTCCCATAATGCCACGACCGCCATTTTGTTGATTGGCAGAATCCTAGGTCGCCATAGTCGTTGGTGTCAAGCCGAACACCCCTTTGACACCAAAAGGTCAAAACGGCTCAAACCTGCCAATCATCAAGATTGTGTCGCACAAAACACATCGTAATAAATGTCAAGTAATGGTGGTTTACGAGCCAGGGTTCAAGCCGCTCGAAAATCCCGATAGCCTTTGAAAATCAACAGCGTGCCAACGCCCAAAAGGCCAAACGCGCTGAGTTTATCCATGTTGAAACGGCTGCCATAACGAGAGGTGGCGGCGGTAAGTGCCAACATCGAATATCCAATGATCGATGCTGCGTCCAACAGCACAAAAATCGCGCCATAGACCAGCGATTGGAACACGACACCAAGTTCCGGATTTATAAATCCGGGGAACAATGCCGCGAAAAAGACGATGGCTTTGGGGTTGCTGACGCAGGCGAAAAAGCCGCTGATGAAGGCGGATCGATACCCGCTCATTTGCCCCAATTCGGCGGTGGTTTTGGACCCCGCAGTAAAGGATTTATAGGCCAGATACAGAATGTAGCCCCCGCCAAGAATTTGCAGCAAGGGCAAAATCTGGCTGGCCACACTCAGCAAGGCCTGAAGGCTGGCGACCGACACAACAATGTGGACGATCGTGCCCAGCGCATCGCCCAGCACCGTAACCAGCGCCGCTTTGGGGCCATATTTTATCGCCTGGCTGGATGCCAGCGCCACCGATGGCCCGGGCGTGACCACAATAACAAGCGTGGCAGCCATGAAACCCAAAAACAAAGTGCTATCCATTTTGGCATCCTCAAATGTTTGTAAATCTCAAACCCATAGGCACTGGAAAGTCAACACGGGGTCGGGTTAAACGCCCGCGATTCATGTTCTGCTCCCAGCCAAATAAATTCAGTGGGGGAGCCTAAAACGCAGAGAGTAATTGGGTTGTTTTCGGGTCCATAAAGCCCTCTACCGTCGCTTCAGTTTCCAGCGCCATAGCGCGGTTAAGATCGGTATGGGCCACAGTATTGAGCACGCGTTTCATCGCCCGAACAGACAAAATCGGCATATCTGCCAGCTTTTGCGCCACACGTTGCGCCTCGCTAATGAGCTGATCGTCGGCAACAACTTTCCAGGCAACACCGGATGCCAACAGCTCGGCAGCTGTGTATTTGTCGCCGAACATCAGCATTTCGCGGGCCTTGTGCAAGCCCACCATCGCTGGCAGCAATGATGTGACCGCGCCTGTCACAAACAGGTTCAAAGACACCTCTGGGAAAAAGCCTTTGGCGCTTGTTGCCCAAATGGGAAAATCGCAATTTATGGCCCACTCAAAGCCGCCGCCAACGGCCCAGCCATTAATCGCGCCCACAACAGGTTTTTCGCCAAAAGTAATAGCGTGGGTCGCGCGCTGAATGGCCTGCACCAACGCGCGCGCCTCTTCTTCGCAGCTCGGGTGCACATGCGCTTTGCGGTCATCACCGGCGCAAAAGGCCCGCCCTGCCCCGGTGAAGATGATCACCCGTGTTTCGCAGTCTGCATTGGCATGATCAAACGCAAGCGCCACATCATCAATAAGCTGGCGGTTCATCGCGTTCAGGCTTTCGGGGCGGTTCAAAGTGATGGTGCGAACGCCCGTATCGGCCAAAGTGCTTTGCACCGTTTCAAACATTCTCTCGCTCATTGGTAACTCCTAATGACCCGGCGGGTTTTGCCCTCGGTCACCTCAAATGTGCCATGCGGCACCAGCGTCAGGCGCACGGTGGCACCAAGAACGCGCTTAAACTTTTTTTCGATTTGTGCGCGCAGGTCGCTTGATGGCTCGACCCCAGGCGCGATTTCGGCGTGAACCGGCAGCACATCCAGCGGCGGCGGCTGATCCAGAACAATGCGGTAATCGCCCGTTAATTCCGCAAATCCTGTCACCACGGCGGCGACCATTGTCGGGAACATGTTCAGCCCGCGCACCACGACCATATCATCGGAGCGGCCCACCACGCGGAAGCGAAAACCGGTGCAGCCACAACGGCACGGCGTTGTGGCATCAATGGCGATAATATCTCCGGTGCGAAAACGCACCAGTGGCTGGCAATCGCGCGCCAAATGGGTCAGCACCAACTCGCCCGTTGCGCCATCGGCAATCGCCAAAGGCTCTGCGCTATCAGGGTCGATCAGCTCCGGGTAGAGCACATCAGCGGCGATGAAATGCAGGCGGGTATCATGCTCGCATTGGGCCGCAAAGTTCGAAAACACATCGGAGACGCCAAAATTGGCGTTGCGCGGTTCCATGCCCCAGGTTTGCTTAAGGCGGGCACGAAAGGCGGGATCGTCCAGCCCCGGCTCGCCGCCAAACAGTCCCAGCCTCAGGCCTAGATCGCGCGGCGACAGGTCCGGAAATTTATTCGCTATCACTCGCTCCAAAACCGCTGGATAGGAAGGCGTGCAGGACAGCGCCGTAACCCCGACCTCCAAAATGGTACGAATGAGCAGCTCGGTGCTGCCAACGCCAAACGGAATAACCAGCGCGCCGGTTTTTTGCAGCGTCATATGATCGGTCACGCCGCCCATCCACATCTGATAATTCAGGCAATGCGCGACAATGTCATCAGGCCGCAGCCCGGCCAGATGCTGCGCCCGCCCGCCAACGGTTTCGGTAATTTCGCAATCAGGCTCCGACAATGCCAAATTCATGGCCTGGCCGGTGGTGCCTGAGGTTCTATGCAAGCGAACCGCTTTCGCGATTGGCGCGGCAAGGTAATTGCCAAAGGGCGGATGCTCGGCCTGAGAAATGCGAAGCTGCGATTTGTCGGATAAGGGCAATTCCGGCAGATCACGCAGGTTTTTGGGAGGTTGTTTGCCACCCCATAAATGCTGGTAAAATTCCGAGTAATCCGCGACATAACGGCTTTGGGTTTCCCATGCTATTTGGGTGTGTTTTTGCAATGCTTCTGGAGCCATGGTTTCGGCATTTTTCAAAAGTGTCATGTTTCCATTCCCCGCTCCCAAAGCAAGTTGAGCGTATCAATAACCGCCTCACGGTTTTGAGAAAACGACGTCATATTCGGGTCCCTGTCGAGCAACAGCCCCGCCAGATATTGATCGACCATACCGCCAAGCGCATAGGCCCGGCGCATCAACTCATCATGGTCGATGGGGCGGCCTAATTGGCGCAAATGGTTTTCGGTGGAAGCAACAACGGTTTCCAGCCATTCGCGGTTCAGGTTCTGAAACGCAGTCTGCGCCTCAGGAAAATCATCCAGATGGCGAAGCAGGCATGTCATCAAGCCCAAATTTTGCTCAAACAGATGCATATAGGTCGATGTCGCGGCGCGGGTTGGCCTGCCCGGCGCGCCCATGGATGCCGCCCGCATTTTTGCCTGCACAAAACCGCAAAACCGCAAAAGAACCTCGGCAACCAGCTCTTTCCGGTTAGAGAAATAGATGTAGAACGTGCCATGAGAAACATTGGCACCATCGCAGATATCCGCGATTGTCAGCTCATTTATCGAMACRYTYTCCAGAGATTTRCACACCGCGATCTGAATGTTGGTTCTTGTCCTCTCCCCTTTTTTGGCCGCCTGTGTGGTGGCCGCCAACTCAGCACTGAAATTGAAACTGGCGYGGCTAACATTGGCATTGCCACTAGTTTCGGTACCGGCACCAAGATTAGCGCCGATGCTGGATTTCGCGTTGATATTGAACTTCGCATCTAGTTTGGACTTCGCGCTGGGCATCGAGGCTGTTTTCTGAATTTTCTCGTGGGGCATAAGTTAACCTATATAAATATGACATCATGTTCATATTTTGCAGCAAACATGTCAAGATTGGATGTGTGAGGTGATTTGGGTTTKRGTATKKGCATGAGTTTGGGKTTGCCGGGGGCTTGGGGTTGCTGTGAGCTTGGGGTTGCCGGGTGTTTTAAGCCCGTAATGTGCCTCTAGCCTACAAGATACCTATGGTCTGCAAATTGCGTCAGGCCTGCAATACGTTCTAGGTCAGCGATGTGTTTTCGATCTGCAAAATATTGAAGACGCCAAGCGTCATCACCCAGTTTTTGAAGCCTTGATGAAATTCGCATCGAACAAAAACACCGCAAGCCATACGGGCCACAATCACCCGCGCAAACGGCAACAGCCAAAAAACGCAATGTATTAGTCACCTAATACCACCACCTTCCCCATCGGTGATATCAAACCACCGGAGGAGACATTATGACCAAACTTGCCCACAGCATGATCCGGGTTCTGAATGAGGCCGCATCGGTGGCCTTTTATCAAAGTGCCTTTGGCCTGAAAACCGTCGACCGATTGGATTTCGATGGTTTTACGCTGGTGTATATGGCGCTGCCATCATCAAGTTTCGAACTTGAACTGACCATCAACAAAGACCGCGATACCCCTTATGATTTGGGCGATGGCTACGGCCATATTGCCATCATCGTTGATGATCTTGAGCACAGCCGGGCCATTGTGGCGCAAGCTGGCGCTGCCCCGCGCGATATCGTGGATTTTCGCCCCGGCGGCGAGCGTGTGGCGCGGTTCTTCTTTGTTGCAGACCCGGACGGTTACCAAATCGAAGTGATCGAAAAGGGCGGACGGTTTCAATAAATACGTACTGCGTAAAGAAACCTAGCCCCAAAAATTGGCCAAAAATAACGGCCGCTCAAACAGTAAATGGAGGAAATTATGCTGTTTCATCTGGATTTTCATGTCGAGTACGCGGCTGACATGTCGCAAAATGATCTGTTCACCATCTGGGCCGAAGAGGCAGGCGTCGCGCTTGGTGCCAAGGAAGCTGGCGTTGTTGTTGATTTGTGGAAAGCTGTCGGCCAACGCCGCGTTATCGCAATTCTCAAAGTCGAAAGCGCAGAAATGCTCGATCAAATCCTGCTCGATCTGCCAATTATGCAGAAAATGGGCCAGCATGTGCACGTAGACGTGACCGCGCTGAGAACCTATGAAGGTTTTGCAGCCGACGTTAAAGAGCGCCTGGATCGTTAAGGTCTGGATCGCTAGAGTTTAGGATCGCTAAACACCAATAGGAGACATTCGAATGTGCCAGCTTTTTATAGACGCTGATCCTGCTCTTTGGACGTCTCACACCCGCTCGTTTCGTATGGACGGGATGGTCACCAGCGTGCGCCTGGAAGAGCTTTTCTGGCGCACATTGGAAACAATTGGTGAGCGCGACGGCCTAAGCGTCCCGCAATTGCTGCACCGGCTTTATAATGAAAGCCTGGATGCGGGCCATGATCTTGGCAATTTCACCTCTTTTTTGCGCGTGTGCTGCCTGCGCTATATCGATCTGCAAATGCGCGGCCTTATCCCCGCGCAAACGCATGTGAAATTGTCGATGCTGCCCGCCACCGATATTTTGTCGCTGGAAGCAAATGAGCGCGCCAAAGCGGCCCCCAAATTGATCTAGCCCAAGCCTCTGCCGCAGACTTAGGTTCCAAGCCGTTTCCAGACATCCATATCGCACCAATCCTGCAAGAAATTATACGGATAGCCCAACGGCCCGCCTGACGAGGCCTGCGTCAATTGCGCAAGATCATCGCTTTGCAACACAAGATCAGCCGCCGCCAGATTATCCGCCAATTGCGCAACGCTGCGCGCACCCAGCAAAATGGACGCCACGCCGGGGCGAGAGGAAAGCCAGGCAAGTGCGACATGGGCCGATGGCCTGTTATGCCGATCCGCAACTGCCTGAAGTTCCTTGAGAATTGCGTAAGTGCGGTTGGTGTTTCGCAAATCATAAGCCTCCACGCCCCGGTTGGGATCTTCGCCAAGGCGGCTTGCGCCGCTGGGCTGCGCATCGGCGGTGTATTTGCCAGTTAGCCACCCGCCACCAAGCGGCGACCAAGGCGTCAGCGCGATGCCCGCTTCAAGGCAACACGGCAGCACCTCCAGCTCAATCCCGCGCTCCAGCAGATTATATTGCGGTTGCAGCGCCACAGGCAGCGGATAGCCACCCGCACTGGCGGTGGAGATAATTTTTTGCAGCTGCCAACCGCTGACATTGGACCAGGCGATGTTGTGGATTTTACCGACGCTCACCAGATCACTCAGCGTGGCAAGAGTTTCCGCAATATCCGTATGCCTGTCCCAGCCATGGATGAAATAGACATCAATCGCATCAATGCGCAGGCGCTTTAGGCTGGCATTAACGCTGCGAACAAGACTGCGGCGAGAGGCCCCATGGCTGCCAGCAGGCGGAGCAAACCGGCCCTTGGTTGCGATAATAAGATCGTCCATACCGCCGCGCTCCCGGCCCCACAAGCCGATAATCTCTTCGGACAGGCCATTGCCATAAGCGTCTGCCGTATCAATAAAAGTGCCGCCATGTTCGACAAACAAATCGAGCTGTTTAGAAGCCTCGGCCTCGTTGGTCTCGACACCAAATGTCATGGTCCCGAGGGCAAATTTGGACACCAGCGGGCCATTTTTGCCAAGCGGGTTCAACACCATTGCTGTGTGCGTCATAAAAATCTCCTGTTGAAATGTGCCGTGTCTGAAACTGGGGCCATAACCGAGCCACCTGCCAGATATCAGCGCTTGACCTGCACCAAACATAGGGAGCATTTAGGTCCTATGGAATGATGCGAAATGAACAGGTCTTTGCATGAATGAAACGAACGTCAATTGGGATGACCTCCTGCTTTTTCTCGTGGTGGCGCGTGAGGGCGGCCTGTCTCCGGCGGCCAGAACCACCCGGCGCAGCGCGGCAACATTGGGGCGGCGCATGCTGGCGCTTGAGCGATCCATGGGGCGCGAGCTGTTCATTCGCCACGAGCGCGGCTATGAGCTGACAGCTGAGGCGCGCAAGCTGTTTGATGAATTGAGCGAGATTGAAACCCGCATTGTGCGGCTAACTGAAGCGCCCGGCGAGCAAGAGCGACCGCTGGTAAAAATCTCCGCAGGCACCTGGACGACACTAATGTTGCTTGAAAAACTCGACGATATCACCGGCACGCCCGCCGATATCCGGCTGCGCTTTATCTCGGCAGAAAACATTCTGGACATTCCCCGCCGAGAAATCGTCATCGGGTTTCGCAACCAGCGCCCCAATGACGAAAGCCTGGCGGGCCGCAAACTATCGCGGGTCGAGTTTGCCCCCTATGCCAGCGCCAACACGAGTGCGGATGCGCCCCAACGCTGGATCAAAGTGCTGGCCGACACGCCATCTGCCCGTTGGCTGGATAAAACCATCGGCAATGACGCTCTTTGCGAGGTCAACGCCCCGCGCAATAGTCTGGATTTAGCGCTGGCGGGCAAAGGCATCGCCCTGTTGCCCACCTTCATCGGCGATGCACACAAAAAATTGCAGCGAACCGGCAGCACCATTGCCGAATTGGCCCACGATCAATGGATTGTCACCCATCAAGATGACCGTCACCTACCGCAAGTCCGGCGCACAATAGACCGACTCTGTCACGTGCTTCAGCGCTCTGTTTAAACGCAAGCTATCAGCTTAATCCGGCCAGCCAACGCGCAAAGCTCTTCGCCTTTTGCGAAAGCTCTTTGTGGTGCAGCAGATAATATCCAAGTTTTGGCGTTTGCTGCCGAAACAGAGCGACCAAAACACCCGTTTGCACATCTTTTTCGACCAACGCCCAGGATTGCACCGAAATCCCATGGCCAGCCCTCACTGCGGAAATCACCAAGGAATTATTGGGATAAGATCGGTTTTGATGCGCCCCAAAATCTATGTTTTGGCTGTTGGCCCATTGGCGATGTTCCTCGCGCCCATCTTCAAACAACCACGTCGCACTTGTTAGACTGGCGATGTCATCGCTCTTCTCAAAACCAGCCAAACCGGCAGCTGCAACGACGGTATAATCTGCCGATGCGATCATACGCGCGTCACCTTCTGGCCAGTCGCCATGGCCATAGCGGATGGCAAGGTCGTGATTGCCGCGCGACAGGTCCACTGACTTAATGGAAGGCGAAAGATCAATCTCGATATCGGGATACAGCGCCCAAAAATCCGGCAATCGCGGTATCAACCAGTTTTCAGCGAAAGCCGGGGTCAGCGCCACACGAACGGGCCGGTTTGAGATACGCGATTGCATATCTTCGACAACATTCTGGATTTTCTCAAACCCATCCGACAACCCCACAGCAAGGCTCGCGCCAGCCTGCGTCGTTGTAATGCTGTGCCCACTGCGAACAACCAACGCAGTATCAAAAAACGCCTCCAACTTGCGCACTTGCTGGCGCAGGGCTGCATCGGTGACATTCAGCTCCCGCGCGGCGGCGACATAGCTTTGGTGGCGCGCCACTGCTTCAAACGCGCGAAGGGCATGCAAAGAGGGTATTCGGTTCCAATCCATGACGCATCATAACGTAGTTTTACTACGGTTCAATATATCTTTATGACGTGAAAAATCCTTTGTCATTTGCTACCCCACCAACAACACAATTTGAGGAGCAAAAACATGTCACTGGAAATTTGGTTTGCATTGGTCGCGGCGACCGCCGCACTGCTTATCGTCCCCGGCCCGGTGGTGATGCTGTTGTTCAGCCAAACGCTGGCCCATGGCCGCGCCGTATCGTCGGCCGCCATTCCCGGCGTTGTGTTGGGCGACTTTTGCGCCATGAGCCTTTCGCTGGCCGGTGCGGGTGCCCTGCTCGCGGCTTCAACGCAGCTGTTTACGCTCCTCAAAATTTGCGGTGCGGCTTATCTCATCTGGCTCGGTATCAAAATATGGCGCACGGGCTTGGCGCCAATGGACGTGGTGGCTGATAAGGGCCAGCACAGCCCGTGGAGTATTTTCCGCCAAGCCTTTGTGGTAACGGCGCTAAACCCCAAAGACATTGTTTTCTTTGTCGCGTTTCTTCCCCAATTTGTTGACCCGCAACAGCCCGCCATGATGCAGCTCGTGCTGATCGAAGCGACATTTCTGGCGATGGTCATCATCAGCACATCGACGTGGATTTTCATCGGAGGCCGCCTGCGTGCCGGGTTAAAAAACCCAAAAGCGCTATCGATCCTCAATAAATGCGGTGCGGGTGCGCTGATAGGTGCTGGCGGGCTAACGGCCTTCGCCCGTTGATTTTGTGGCCATTTGAAAAGGCAGTTCGATATGCATGAAACACAGGGCGACGACATTGGAATTCTGACCCAAACCTTTGGCATAATCCTTGGAACCGAGCGCTATGAGGACTGCGTAGGTTTCTATCGTGACACGCTGGGTCTGCCCGTTTGGTTCGAGAAGACGGGATTAGTTTGTCTACGGTTTGGCGATGGCTATTTGATGATTGAAACCGGCGGTATCGCGCGGCCACAGCGCAAATCCAACTCCGAAAACCCAACCATGCTGCGCTTTAACGTTGCCGATGTTCCCAAAGCCGCCGCTGTGCTGGAACGCAAAGGCGTGCCCGTAAATGTCACCAAATATGAGTGGGGCATTGTCGGCACATTCATGGACCCAGATGGCAATGCCTGCGAGTTAAAAGACGCCGATGACCCGTTCTTTGCGTCTGATAAAGCTTAGTGGCAGCGCTACTCAACGCGGTAAGCCGCTTATGCCAATATCTAAATTCTTATTTTTCGTCCTAGCTCTTGACCTCAGGTGAACTTGAAGTGGTATTCAACGGTAATGAGGCCCATAGAACAAGAGATCAAAACCGTAAATGGATGAAGAATTCTGGCAATCGCGCTGGCGCGAAAATAGAACCGGCTTTCACGAGGAACAGCCAAATGATTTGCTCGTGAATCATATCCATCACCTAAACCTTCAGGAAGGCGATGCGGTATTTGTTCCCTTATGCGGCAAAACCATTGATCTGGATTGGCTGTTGTCACAAAAAATTCGCGTTATTGGCGCGGAGTTCAGCGCCAAAGCGGTTGAGGCCGTGTTTGCGCGGCAAAACCTGATTCCTGACATCACCAGCGCTGGGTCGCTTCTGCGCTACAGCGGCGGATCTCTTGTGATATTTGTTGGCGACATTTTTAAACTGGATGCAGAGAGTTTGGGCAAAGTTGACGCGGTCTATGACCGTGCGGCCCTCGTCGCACTACCTCCTGCCACACGCGCAAAATACGCGCCTCATATGATCAACCTCACAAATAGCGCACCGCAATTGCTGATAGCTTTTGACTACGACCAACAACAGATGGACGGGCCTCCCTTCTCGGTTCCAGGCAAAGAAATCCAACACCTTTATGAGGGTCATTACAAATTGGAGGCACTTGCCAGCCAAAAAATATCCGGGCGGCTCTCAGAGCGTTGTCAGGGTGATGAGAACACATGGCTTCTTAAGCCGAAATAGGAGATGGAGACTGATTGGCGTGGCAGCAAAGGCTGTATGCTTAGCGACAATCACCGGCAGTAGACGTGCTCAAAATCTGGCTACATTGCGCGGTAAGCGGTCGTTCGCTGCGGATGGTTACCCAATTAAGGGCGGCTCGGAGCCCGTACGCGACTTAATGTTACGGGGGTGATTCCCAGATAACTTGCAATATGAATATGTGGGAATGTTGCCTCACCATCTGGAAAATCGCTACGGAACCATTCCAGTTTTTCTTGTGCTGAGAGCACAGCAAGACTCCATTCTCTTGCCACCATTCGTTGCAGTTCCTGGCGCAAAACGGCATTGCCCCAATCGCGAATTTCCTCATCCCCAACCATTAATTCTGTAAGTTTGTTGCTGTCGATGATCGCAATGTCGGAGGCGGCCAGCATTTCTATTTCGACAAGCGAATTTCCTTCGCGCGTTCTTGCTATATTGGGTGGCACAATCCCAAAACCTTTGGTGAAACCAAGCGTTACTTCGCGGCCCTGGGCATCGCGAATTAGGTTCCGACATTTGCCATTCAGAAGGAAGTATTCAAAGTGATCTTCGCAATTCTGATGAACCAGAATTTCGCCCTTTTCCAACGACTTGAAACGAGAGGCGTTGCACAGTCTTTCACTATTTGCGTCAGTCATTTTTTGGATCGACATGATAATCTGAGTGAGTAACGCTCTTCTGTCCACAGACATCGAGATTTCCGATCGTTTGTTATCATTTGTTAATGCGCGGTGGCAGCACTCACAATATTCAAGCTTCATTCTAGCAACGGAGCAAACCTATGCCAATACACCAACCTAACCGCCCAAGTGGTATCACCGTCTGTTTTTGGATGGCTGCGGCAGCTTCCATTTACGCCTTGATGATACTGATCACATTGGCCAGGCTTCAGGAAATGTCGGGTGGCATCCCTGTGTTTGATATGATGCCCACGGGTTATGACAGTCAATTCGCCCATAGCCTTTTAACCGCGATTGGCGGTGAAGGCCGGCAATATTACCTCTGGCGGCAAATTCCGCTGGATCTGATTTATCCAGCACTTTTCGGGACGTCTTTTTATCTGCTGGCCAATTGGATGGCAGGCAAACTACATGTGTTTCAACGCATCCTTCGGTTGACTGCGCTGGTTGCGGTGGCGGTAGGGGTCGCAGATTACATTGAAAACTTTTTCATCATTCTCATGCTCCGCGACTATCCCAATCTATCTGACGCATTGGTAAATGCAGCGAGCATTGCAACGCTTTTGAAATCCAGCCTGACGCTGATATATTTCATCGTTCTTATTGTGGTGTTGCTCGCCTGGGCCATCCAATTCATTTTCAGACTCAGAGCGCCAACAGCGGGTTAGGAAAATACGGTGGAAGCGTTTTTCATAATCGGCAAGTTGTTTTGAAGGCCTTGGTTGGGCTCAAACCTGCCATTTTCTGGCGCGCCAATGGCAGCCCTATGGCAAAGGGTTTTTGATCCTTCGCCATAGAGCTACATCAACCCCGCAAGCCCGCGCCTACTTGCGTGTTTCGCGTTTAACGCGCTTGATCATTTTGCCAAGTGCTTTGTCATTTGCACGGCGGGCATCCAGGCTTTGGGTGTTAAAAGATTCCTCCGCGACAAGCTTTCGCCAGCGCTTTAGACGGTTTTCATCCAACTCTCCGGCTTCACTGGCCGCACGTATCGCACAGCCTGGCTCCGTCTCATGCGCGCAATCTCGAAAGCGACAGGATTGCGCCAATTCGGTGAAGTCGGCAAACACTTCGCTCAGCCCGGCTTCCACATCAGTCAGTTGCAGCTCCCGCATGCCGGGCGTGTCCAACAGCCAGCCGCCGGTGTGCAGCATGTGAAATTCGCGGTTTGTTGTCGTATGGCGGCCTTTGCCATCGTCTTCGCGCATGCCCTGTGTCGCGATTTTATCATCACCGATGAGGGTGTTGATAAGGGTGGATTTTCCAACACCTGACGAGCCGACAAAGGCAACCGTTTGCCCCCTCCCGCACCATGGCAGGAGCGGCTTTACAGCGTCCGCATCCCTGGCATCCAGCGTGATCACCACCAGATCTGGCATCAGCTTGGCAGCATCTCTTTCAAAATCCTCCGGCACATCTGTCTGATCTGCCTTGGTGAGGACGATGACGGGATAAACATCGGCTTCTTGCGCCATGGCAAGGTATCGTTCCAACCGCGCAATGTTAAAATCCTGATTGCACGAGGACACAATAAAGAGCGTGTCAATATTGGCAGCAATCAGCTGGGTGCTGCGGCCATGCCCCGGCGCGCGGCGCTTAAACAGGCTTTTGCGCTCCAGCAGGCGGGTCGCCTTTTGCGTTTGCACATCAAGCAACAGCCAGTCACCAACGGTGGCTTTCGCCTCATCACCGCCCTCAAATACATAGAAAGGCCGGATGGAACAATCCACAGACGGGGCCAACACGCGTATGGAGTTGCGGTGCACCTCGGAGACTTTTACCGGGATTTGGGTGTCCAGCTCGTCTGGCTCAATTTGTGAAGAAAAGAAAGTGGTCCAGCCAAGATCGGCCAGTTCAGAAAACTTATATGTCATTGATCTCTCATTGATTTCTGCGCGCACTCTAGGGTGTTTTTGCAGATAAATGCTTTTCCGCCAAGAAATTTCAGGGTGTGAAATTCCAAGCGATCGCGAAGCCGCTGCAAGATGCAGAGGTTTTCGGTTTCAGCGAGATTGAAAGAATTTAGATACAGGTTTCCGGCGTTCATGAAGCTATCCAGCGCAAGCACTGTTGGGCCAGAACATCCGGTAAATAATCTAATCTCTCACCTCGAAGAGAGTTTCAACGGCAATCACAAAGTCTCCTTTTCAGCTTTCTGTAGGTGGCACTATATAACGTGCGTGCCACCCTGTTCAATAGGGTTTTTGGACGTGCTGACATCCGAGGAAACCAAAGCCTTTTTGTAGCAGTGTGTATCTACGGGGAATTGGCCGATAGCTCGTTTTGGCAGCCATAGCTTGTCCAGAAAAGTATGATCTAAAACCCATTTCTGCCGCTTGTAAAACCTCTCTGCACGAGAATTCCCAGCCGTGCAGAATAGCACTGCCTGGATAAAACCATTTGCCGATATTTCCTGCTCACCGTGTGTCAGCAATGCCGCGGCGACACCTTTTCCTCTTGCCTCCGCTGATACATAAAGCTTCACCAGCTCGGAGCCATTGGTTGAGACAAAGCCGAGCAGGTCGTTGTCAGCCGCAATCCAAAATGTGCCTTTGGATTGATCCAGCCAGCGCCAAAAATACTTTTTGGTTCGAAATGTGAGTACCTCTTTGGGGACCAAATGTGCATGCGCGTGGTGCCAACCTTCGTGCCAAAGGTTTACAACCGAAGAATAGTCTTCGTATGCCATCGGGCGGATTTCAACCATCAGTGCACCTGTGTATTCCTTATCTGTCGGCATGGTCTTCGCCTGGCACCAGGGGGTAGTATTTCGGCGATCAGCAACGCGGCAGTTTCTGGCTGCGGCCAAGCCATAATGGCTGTTTAGAAAAAACCTGCAAACGAGGTGAACTTGCCGCCCTCGGTCAATGCGGCGTAGCTGGTTCCCTGCATCATTTCTTCGCCATCTTGGCCGCGCAGTTTCCAGCGCGCCAGTGTTTTGTTGTGRTGSCCTTTYACCTCYACAATTTCAAAATAGGCCCCCGGCACATCTTTTTGAAATTGRGCGATATGYGCRGAAAACGCATCGCGCCCGYKARTGTCYGAATGTGGGTCTGTRTAGSTCACATCTTCRACAACCAGATTGGCCAGCGATGCATCGCGTTCGGTGTTTGGTTGGGACCATGATTTGGCATAGGCATGCCATTTTTCATCAAGCATTTAAATCTCCTGTAATCGCTTTGATTTCTGTTTCAATTGTGTTGCGCAGGGCCGCYTTGTCGTRTCCGTGGCGGATCAAAACCAGCAAGCCCTGATAATAAATGTGCAAGCGCAGTGACATGCGCCCGGCCTCGTCTTCRTTGATGTTTGGAACGCGYRYCAAGRYGGTTTTRAAGGCGCTRAGGAGCAGRTCRAACCCTTGTTGTATGCCAGCRGCGGCAAAATTMTCCCGCCCGGCAAATTCGATTGAGCTGTTGGTCAGCAGACAACCAAARGCACCGTCATTTGGCTCATCCAGCAGTGATTCAAACAGCGAGATCAGACCCGCCATCGGYTCAGCATTTTGCAGGTGCTCGCGGATRCGCTTTGCAACAACGACATCATTRTAATGGCTTAAAACACGCGCGAAAACCGCGTCYTTGCCRCCAAAACTATGGTAGATGCTGCCGGATGAAAGCCCTGTTTCCGCTTCCAGCATTTTGATGGAAACGCCGCCATAACCCAACCGCCGAAAGGCGTGCATGGCGGCAGTAAGAGCCTCATTCTCATCAAACTCTAACAGCCGGGCCACAAACATACTCCATTGTAAAGAGCAAATGTCCTGTCTTGCGCTGAGTGCTGACGCCACGGCCTCCTCGTGATAAGCAGGTCGTATGGAAACTCTCTATGATACAATCGGTTTGAATTACGCAAATCTGCGCCAGCCCGAGCCAAAAATTGCGCACAGAATTGAAACAGCTTTGGGCGATGCCAAAAGCGTTTTGAATGTTGGCGCTGGCGCGGGTTCTTATGAGCCAGTGGGCCGACAGATCACGGCCATAGAACCTTCCGCCAAAATGATCGGGCAGCGCGCCGCGTCAAATGCCACGATCATTCAAGGCAGCGCCGAGGAGCTGCCTTTTGACAACAATTCCTTTGATGCATCCATGGCGGTTTTGACCATTCATCACTGGTCTGATCAGGAAAAAGGTGTTCTTGAGATGCGCCGCGTTACGCGCGATAAAATTGTCTTTTTAACCTATGATCCATCGTTTCGCGGGTTCTGGCTTGCAGATTATTTTCCCGCTCTCGTGACCTTGGATGAGGGCCAAATGCCCCCAATGGCCCAATACGAAAAATGGCTCGGCCCTGTCACAATTTCGCCCGTGCCCATTCCGCATGATTGCAGCGATGGTTTTTTGGCTGGCTATTGGCGACGCCCCGCCGCCTATCTCGATGAGCGGGTCCGGGCGTGCATGTCATCATTCTGGGCGCTAGGCGATATTACGGGCGGGGATAATGTTTTAGATGGCCTTGAAAAGCTTGAGGCGGATTTGAAAAGCGGTGCCTGGGGAAAACGTTACGCGCACCTGCTCAATCTTGAAGAACTGGATTGCGGCTATCAGCTGGTTGAAACCAAATGAAGTCTCAAAAAGTCAGTTTTCGGGCTTCCAGTCGGGCTGCGTTACGAACGACATGACATCCGCCCCAAGCTGATCCCAATGTTGTTTATCGCGCTCGAATATGACGACCTCAACATTCAGTCCAGCGGCATCATCCATCGAGCCTAAAGTCAACGTCAGATGATCTGGCATCCCCGAATTCTTGCCATAAATGGGGCTCCCACATTGCGCGCAAAAGGCTTTTGAGACCTCAGAGCCTTTGCCGGACACATATTTATATGTGCTCAGCGCGCCGCTCAAAGAAACGGCGCTAGAGGGAAACATGGCACCAATTGTATGGCCCGTTCCGCTCAATTTACGGCATTCTTCACAATGACATTGGGCAACAATAACGGGTTGCCCAACGGCCTCGTAAGTAACCGCGCCACAAAGGCATTTTCCAAAAAACTTGCTTTTCATAACAGGACCATAAGCACCGCCACATGGAACACAACCCAACGCATATGAGTTTTATCGCCGCTCAATCGCGATAATTGTATCGATGACCGTAACATCGCGGCCGTGCGGGCCAACCCCTTTGCGTTTAATGGAGCCAACAAAAATCTCCCGCCAGTTAGAGGGCGCAAGATTAAGTTGATCGAGGCTTTCATGGGCGGTTGGCAGGCGTTTATTCAACTCTCCACGAGTATCTGAAACGGGATCGCTATGCGTGGCAATAAGCAGAAGACCGCGGGGCCGCAGACAAGCAGCAGCTCGCCGCCAAACGTTTACACGGGGGAAGTCAAATGGGGTCTGCAAGAACATAACAGTCACTAAATCACACTGGATTTCCGGAAAATCTTTGGCCAAATCATATTGCTTGAAAGTGATTTTATCGGCCACTCCGCTTCGCTCTGCGTTGATTTTGGCATAGCCCAATGCGGTCGGAGAAATGTCGACCGCCGTGACTTGCCACCTTTGCGATGCCAGCCAAACAGCATCGTCACCTTTGGCGCAGCCAAGATCGAGGGCGATGCCAGGTTCTCTGCCAAAAATGTATTTCTCCAAAATGGCAGAAGGTTTACCACCACTGAGCGGTGATTTTCCCTGATAGATTTCTTCCCAGAATTCATGAGGGGTTTTGTTGGTGTCGGGCATGGTCATGAAAGTGCCTTTCAAGGTTTGCGAGCGATAAGTGCGAGCGCGATGGCGAGCAGTAAAAACACGCCTATGGGATACCAAAGGGCGGTTTTGGCGGCGGCGATGTAGCCAGCCTGATCTGATGTTTGTTCAACGATATGGAAGAAAATTTGGCCTGTTACGGCAATGCCAATGGCGATTCCTGTTTGCTGGAATGCCTGCAAAACGCCCGATCCAGCCCCGGCATCCGGCCCCGAGACGCGCGATAAAACGCTTTGGAACAGGGCGACAATGGCGGTGCCCATGCCAAGTCCGATGATCAAAAGTGGTGGTATAAAATCCGGCGCGGCCAGCGTTTCATCTGCATGGCCAACGACATATTGCAGCACGGCCATGCCGATGAAAAGCACCAGCGCGCCAACGGAGACGCGCCAATCCAGCCATTTACTGCCAAAGCGGGCGGTTACAAGCGAAGCGATCATCACGCCCACAGGGTGCGGCACCGTGGCAAGGCCAGCGCTAAGCGGCGTGAAGCCAAAACCGGTTTGCAGGAACAGCGCCAGCATGAACATGACGCCTGCAATGCCGGAAAAGAACAGGGTTACGACCAGCAGGCCCATTGTAAAGGCACGATCCTTCATGAGGCTCATCGGCAAAAGTTGAGCCTTTGCGTTTGCCGCGCGCCGGTTTTGCAGCTTCAGAAACAGCGCAAACAGAATGGCGGACAAAAATATCAGCGCAAAGCACCAAACGGGCCAACCAAGATGACGCCCCTCGACCAATGGAAAGGTCAGGCAAGTGACGGCAAGTGCGAACAAACACGCACCGGCCCAATCGGGTGCAACGCGTTGATCCGTGCGGATTTTTGGCACGAACCGCATAACGCCGATCAACGACAAAATACCAAGCGGCAAATTGATGAAGAAGATCGGACGCCATTCAAGGCCCGCAACATTGGCGGATACAAGAGCGCCGCCAATCAACGGGCCAGCGACTGCGCCAAGGGCGCTTACCATGCCAAAAAGGCCGATCACCCTGCCCTTTTCCTGCGCCGGGAAAATGACATGAATAATCGCCAGCACCTGCGGCACCATCATCGCGCCCGCAAGGCCTTGCAAGGCGCGGCTGGCGATAAGCATCTCTATGTTTTGCGCCACGCCGCAAAGCATGGAGGCCAGCATGAAACCGATGATGCCCCATTGGAACATCCGCTCGCGGCCAAAGGCATCTCCAAAACGACCAAACGGCAAAAGCCCGGCGGCAAAACTAAGCACGTAGACCACCAGCACCCACTCCAACTGGGTTGATGTGGCATTCAAATCCGCGCGGATTGAAGGCAGTGCCAGATTTACGATGGAGACGTCGAGCAAATTCATAAAAGTCGCAAGAAACAATGCGGCAGCGGCGGGCCATCTGTTTTGATGAGCCGATGCGCTTATTTTTGCTGGAACAGTCATGACGTGGCCCTTGAGAACATGTTTGGGTTGATCGTGTATTGTTACTTCATATGTTACGTGTGATTGCAGAGTCAAGATCATGTGCTTTTTATTGTTACATAAGAGAATTTCTGCTAGGGCTGTTTCGAGGGAGAAACATTTGCGAACTGATAACCGCCTGTCACGCGTACTGCACTTGCTGCTGCATCTTGGGCAGATCAAAGACCCTGTGACATCCGACCAGTTAGGGCAGATGCTGGCGATGAATTCTTCGTTGGTGCGCCGGACCATGGCCGGGCTCCGAAACGCAAAACTTGTCAACTCAACCAAAGGCCATGGCGGTGGCTGGTTTCTGGCAAAACCTCTGCATGAAATTTCCCTGGCTCAGGTCTATGAAGCGCTGGGATCACCCAATTTATTTGCTGTTGGGCAATCCGCAGATGCGCCTTCCTGCCTGTTGGAAAAGGCGGCGAACAAGGCCATTGGCCAAGCGCTTCAGGCAGCGCAAAACACTTTTGATGCTGAGTTATCAAAGGTAACGGTTGCGGATTTGGTAGCCCCGCATGCAAAAGAAATTAAAGATTTTCAAACCAACTTTTGGCCGAGCAGCAATTAAAGACGGCTTTGCGACAAATATCGCGCCAAGTCTGGTAAGTGCACCAAGGTTTTTGCGCGCCCCATCAACATGGCGGGATTAGTAGCGTGGGTGACTCAGCAGGATCAACCAAAGCTGCAAAGCGGATCGCATTTAAGCAAGAAACGGGTTGACTGGGACGCATCCAATCCCCAATTAATTTCAATATTAAAACCCCGGAGAAAATAATGGCAGTAGAAACCTATCTCATCTTTTTGGTGACAACTATGGTTGTTGTGTTCTCACCCGGCGCTGCTGCCGTTGCGATTGCCGCACAAGGCGCGACAAATGGTGGCCGGTTGGCACTGTTTGGCGTGAGCGGCGTGGCGGCAGCCAATGTCGTGTACTTCGTGCTTTCCGCAACGGGGATTGCATCCTTGGTCATTGCTTCTAATCTATTGTTTTCACTTATTAAATGGGTTGGCGTTGCCTATCTGGTGTATCTTGGCGCGACGGCAATTTTTAGCAAAGCAGGTGCGATAAACATTCGCCCTGATCGGAAAAAATCGAGCGCTCGAGTATTGTTTGTAAAGGGCTTTATCATTGAGTTTGCCAACCCAAAAGCGCTGCTGTATTTCGCTGCTATCCTCCCGCAATTCTTGAACACATCATTGCCCATTTTGCCTCAAATTGCCCTTATGGGAATTACCACGGTCTTCATTGATGTTTTTTCCTACAGCGCTTATGCGTTCCTTGGCGATCGCATTGCGCGAGGTGGCGTGAAAGATTGGGTCGTAAGCCTGATCAACAAAACCGCTGGAGGCGCGTTACTGTTTGCCGGGTTCAAAATGGCGGGTGTCAGCGCTGCCAAATAGGCGGCAATTGCTTTCGACTCCAGGCGATTTCAGGCAGATGGTGAAGGCTTACTCACGCAGTCTCCAAACGGTATTTCAAAAACTCAGCGCCGTCATAATCAATCTTGGTCACAAAGGGAATGCGCTCATCTGCAACGGCAAATGCCAGTGCTTGCCTGGTAATGCGTGTACCCAGGCCAAAATACTCCGGTTTCAACACCAGCCCAAAATCCCACTCATCGCCTTCTTTTTGAAACCCACCCCAGCCGACATAGGTGCCGCCTAGCAGGATTGCCCAGTGGCCAAGGCCATCGCGATGCCAGCATTCCTCCTTCGCCGCAACGAATTTTGTGACAGCTGCATCATCCCATATCGATGAGCGAAGAAGCGGCATATGCTCGGCAACGCGCGGGTCGCACATAGGCGCTTTAATGTCATCCGCCGTGATATCAGATAAGCGCGCGAATGTGATTTCATGCTTTGATCTGTCATTCATCGCCACCGCATACCAACTGATATGACGCGCCGCAATAAGGCTTCGCCTAAAACATCAGGCCTGCCGATACAACGCCTGCTGAGAAGCATTATTTCTGGCGAGGTCATCGACGCTTTCGATGATGAAGTCGACGGTTTTATCGTCCATCAAATAGCTGAAATTCAAACGTGTCCAACCCGGCTTATCATCATCGCTGCCAGCCGCGATTGAGCGTCTGATTTGCTCGGACAGCTCCCGCTCCACCCCAAGCAGGCGATGGCCGTATGGCCCGGCGCAGGCGCAGCCGCCCCGCGCTTGAATACCATACACATCGCTTAGCATCCGCGTCACATCGCCATGATGGATGATCTGGCCGTCATCATCCCGCATGATAAACGAGAAAATCGGCAAGCGATGGCTGGCGTCAGGTGCAAGAATTTGGATGTTGGGATTTTTCTGCCAAACCGCAAAAGCGCGCGCGCTCAGCTCTTCATCGCGCTGTTTTATAAATTTGGTACCAACAGCCGCTTTGATCGCAAACACCAGTGCCGCGCGGATATCGCCCAGCACATTGGGGGTGCCTGCTTCCTCGCGCTCGGTGAGACTGTCCAGATAGTCATGGCCCCATGGCGATACGTAGGAAACAGAGCCGCCGCCCGGCCATGTCGGCTTGTCGGCGCGAACCATTTTGTTGCGAATAATCAACAGGCCAGATGCACCAGGCCCGCCGGGGAATTTGTGCGGCGACAGGAAGACCGCGTCTTTTTCCAAGCCTTCAGCCGGGTTCATGTCGATGGGCAGATAGGGCGCGCCGCCGGCATAATCCCAGCAAGATAATGCGCCATAGCTGCGCAATAATCTGGTCACCGCGTCGACATCGCTGACGATGCCGGTCACATTGGAAGCCGCCGAAAACGCGCCAATAATAAGCGGGCGCTCCCGATAAAATTCCAAACGCTCTTTTAGAATCTTTAGATCAGGCCCGCCGCCCTCTCCTTCTGGAATCTCGATGACGTCAGCGCCGCTTTCGCGCCACGGCAAAATGTTGGAATGATGTTCATACGGTCCCACCAAAACCACCGGCAGCGAACCGCCCGCATTATCTGCAACACCGCTCAGCGCAACAAGCCGGTTGATCGCCGATGTGGCACCGGAACCGGTAAAGATCACGGTGCAATCATCTCCCGCATTCACATGGCTGGCAATCAACGCCCGGGCTTCCTGGCGCAAGTTGGTGATAAAGGCGCCGCAATAGGAGGCTTCGGTGTGGCTGTTGGCGTAATAGGGCAGCACTTCGGTCAGGATAAACTCTTCGATTTGGCGCAGCGCCCGGCCAGATGCCGTGTAGTCGGCGTAGATCAGTTCTTTTTGCCCAAAGCGCCCATTGATGGGCACGCGATCCCCAATCAGCCCGGCGCGCAATTGCGCCACCACATCGCCCAATTTAATATCATTCGCAAAGCGCTCGAGTATCATACATGCCCCTCAACATTTCCACGCGGTTCCCAAAACCGTGCCGATGCGGTATAATACCTTCGATTGAGCCGTGATATTTCCGTATATCTTAGCTATTTTTGCTAATTTCCTATATTTTGAACCATATAATATGATGAAACTCGATAGATTTAACAGAGACATACTCCGTGCCCTTCAGGAAGACAGCGACATTTCGCAACGTGCACTTTCGGAAAAGGTCAATCTGTCTCCCAATGCCTGCTGGCACCGGGTGCAGACCCTGCGCAAGAATGGCATCATTACCGGGCAAACCACGCGGCTGGATCGTAAGAAGCTGGATTTGAATCTGGTGGTGTTTGTGATGTTGCGCACCCGCAACCACTCTTCAGAATGGCTCGATAAATTCCGCAAACTGGTCGATAAAATACCCGAAGTGATCGATTTCTACCGTCTTGGCGGCGATTACGATTACTTCTTAAAAGTCGTGACCAAGGATATGGAAAGCTACGATGGCGTCTATCAACGGCTTATAGATGGCATGGATTTCGACACCATCAATTCCTATTTCGCCATGGAAGCCATAGCCGAACAACAGCCGCTGCCGCTGGATTTGTAACGATGAGCGCTTAATGCTTGATGCATTGTAAAAGCGACCACAAAAAAAGAGGCCCCCAATCGCAATCGGGAGCCTCTTTGATAATACAAGCGTAACAATGCAACCTATCCCCGCCCTATAGAGCGCAGATAGATGTCAGTGTTGGAACCAACCCTAGCTTAATAGCTTAGGCTGCTTCGGATTCTGTTTCTGTCGCYTCRGCYTCAGCGCGGGCTTTGTCTGCAGCGCCTTTGGCRTCAACGTCGCGGTCAACAAATTCGATCACACCGATAGGTGCGTTATCGCCATAACGGAAACCGGCTTTAAGAACGCGGGTGTAACCACCCTGRCGGTCTTTGTAGCGCTCGGCCAATGTGTCAAACAACTTGCCAACGGCTTCGATATCGCGGATATGCGAAATCGCCTGACGACGGGCATGTAGATCGCCACGCTTGGCCAGAGTAATCAGTTTTTCCACAATGGGGCGAAGCTCTTTGGCTTTTGGCAGTGTGGTTACAACCTGTTCATGTGTGATCAGCGACGCTGCCATGTTTGCAAACATGGCTTTGCGGTGGCTGGATGTACGGTTGAGCTTGCGACCTGCTTTACGGTGGCGCATGGCCCTCTCCTCTTTCTTAAACGACCCCACCACAGGTGGGGCCTGTTACACAGACTAGACGGTTTTCACCGCACTAAATTGATCAATATTGATCTTCGAAACGCTTGGCCAGCTCATCGATATTCTCTGGTGGCCAGTTTTCGATATCCATACCAAGGTGCAGACCCATGCCTGCCAGCACTTCCTTGATTTCATTCAAGGACTTGCGACCAAAGTTTGGTGTACGAAGCATTTCGCTTTCGGTTTTCTGAATCAGATCACCGATATAAACGATATTGTCGTTCTTCAGGCAGTTAGCWGAACGTACAGACAGTTCCAGCTCATCAACCTTTTTCAGCAGAGCTGGGTTGAACGCCAACTCAGGTGCCTGATCTTCAACAACCTCTTTCTGAGGCTCTTCGAAGTTCACGAAGATGGACAACTGGTCCTGCAGAATACGTGCAGCAAAAGCCACAGCATCTTCTGGCGTTATGGAACCGTCAGTCTCGATGGTCAGCAGCAGCTTATCATAATCCAGAACCTGTCCCTCACGGGTGTTCTCGATTTTGTAAGATACTTTGCGAACCGGAGAGTACAGGCTGTCAACAGGGATAAGGCCAATGGGCGCATCTTCCGGGCGGTTACGCTCGGCTGACTCGTAGCCATTGCCAACATCCACTGTAAATTCGATGCGGATTTCCGCGCCCTCATCCAATGTGCAAAGCACAAGATCAGGGTTGAGGATTTCAATATCGCCAACAGTCTGAATATCGCCTGCGGTCAAAATACCAGGGCCCTGCTTGCGCACAGTCATGCGCTTGGGTCCGTCGCCTTCCATGCGGATGGCGATGGCTTTGACGTT
This sequence comes from Hyphomicrobiales bacterium, assembly GCA_002746425.1. Classification (GTDB taxonomy): domain Bacteria; phylum Pseudomonadota; class Alphaproteobacteria; order Rhizobiales. The sequence goes on from NVXB01000018.1 coordinate 23,649, forward strand.
CAAGACGATGTCGGTAACATCTTCACGCACACCTGGAATAGATGAAAACTCGTGAAGCACGCCATCAATTTGCAACGCAGTAACGGCGGCACCCTGCAAGGAGGAAAGCAAGATGCGACGCAGTGCGTTGCCAAGTGTCATACCAAAACCGCGTTCAAGCGGCTCTGCAACGATTGTTGCTACGCGAGTAGCATCGTCGCCGGCTTTAACTTCAAGCTTGGTGGGCTTGATAAGTTCCTGCCAATTTTTCTGGATCATATGATAATCCCTTCTCGGCCTTTAACGGCCTACTTTGGTAATTGCGGCCAAACCACAAACCATATCGGCCAATTCAAAATCCAACATCGCTCTTAAAAACAGCTTCTATTGGAATGTTCAAAACGTTGTCCCCGAAAAACCGAGTGACAACAGATCATCAACGCTGTGCTAAACGCGACGGCGTTTCGGCGGACGGCAACCATTATGCGGAATGGATGTTACGTCGCGGATTGTTGTGACGGTGAAACCGGCAGCCTGCAAAGCCCGCAATGCGGACTCACGGCCAGAGCCTGGTCCACGGACCTGAACTTCTAGCGTTTTCATGCCATGTTCTTGCGCTTTGCGCGCAGCATCTTCACCAGCAACCTGAGCTGCATAAGGAGTGGACTTGCGTGACCCCTTGAAGCCCATGGAACCAGCGGAGGACCAGGAAATGGTATTTCCCTGTGCATCTGTGATGGTGATCATGGTGTTGTTGAACGTGGAGTTAATGTGCGCCACGCCAGATATAATATTTTTACGTTCGCGGCGACGAACGCGAGCAGCATCTTTTGCCATTCTAGTACCTTTCGATCTCAGCGCTGCCGTTAAACCGGCAGCTCCACCGAATAGTCCCCGATAAATCGGAAAGACTTATTCAGAAATTATTTCTTTTTACCAGCAATCGTTTTGGCTGGGCCCTTACGGGTACGGGCATTTGTATGGGTCCGCTGACCGCGAACAGGCAGGCCACGACGATGGCGCAAACCACGGTAGCAACCAAGATCCATCAAACGCTTGATATTCATTGCACGCTCACGACGCAAATCACCTTCAACCATATARTCCTGGTCGATGGCTTCACGGATCTGAAGCAATTCAGCATCAGACAATTCGTTTACGCGGCGCTCAGAAGGRATGTCCACCTTAGTGACAATTTCCTGAGCCTTAGATTGACCAATACCGTGAATGTACTGCAGAGCAATAACCACACGTTTATTAGTCGGAATGTTGACGCCAGCAATACGAGCCAAAACCGTCTCTCCTTATTCGCCGCCTTAAGACTAGCTTTAGCGGCTTCTTCTTCTTCCAAAACAAACGAAACCACTCAGGCTTGAGAATCCAAACCAGAAGTAATTTCATAATTCCTAAGATTGCGGCGTTCTATAGGGAATCGCGGTCTCTCGTCAACCACCAAATCACAATAGAGCAACCTTTAAGCAACCCCTTTCAACACAGCCTCAACAGCGGCGTTGACCTCGTCCATTGATTGCATGCCATCGACAGCRCTCAACAGGCCAGTATTCTTAYAAAAATCAATCAGCGGCTGGGTCTGCTCACGATAGACACCCAAACGCGTTTTCAGCGCCGCAGCATTATCGTCAGCCCTTGGGCCACCTTCCGTTTCACTGGCACGTTTTTCAATGCGTGCCAACAAAATACCTTCATCAACCGACAGTTCGATAACAGAATCGAGCTTCATGCCCTTTTCTTTGAGCATCGCGTCCAGTGCCTCGGCCTGCGCAACGTTGCGCGGGAACCCGTCAAGGATAAAACCCTTGGCACAATCAGCTTCTTCAACCCGATTCGAAATGATTTCGACGACAACGTCATCCGGCACCAAATCGCCGCGATCCATGATTTCCTTGGCCTGAACTCCAACTGGCGTCTGTGCCGCAACAGCTGCCCGCAGCATATCGCCGGTAGACAGTTGTGCTATGCCCAGATGATCMACAAGCAACTTAGCCTGYGTCCCTTTGCCAGCCCCTGGAGGGCCAAGTAAAATCAATCTCACCGACGCTTACCCCGTAACTTGGATTTCTTGATCAGTCCCTCATACTGGTGAGCCAGAAGATGGCCCTGCACTTGAGACACTGTATCCATTGTTACGCTAACAACAATCAACAGGGAAGTACCACCAAGGTAGAATGGCACACCTGTTGCTGAAATCAGGAATTCGGGCAGCAAACACACAACAACCATGAACAAGGCGCCCATGACGGTGATGCGTGTCAGCACGTAATCGATATATTCTGCCGTGCGTGCACCGGGACGAATGCCGGGGATAAAGCCGCCATGGCTTTTCAGATTATCCGCAGTTTCCGTCGGGTTGAAAACGATCGCTGTGTAGAAGAAACAGAAGAACGCAATCATTGATGCATAGAACAGCATGTAGAGCGGTTGACCGTGCCCAAGCCAGGCAGCGGCCACATTGAGCCATTCAGGGCCCGTTCCGCTTGAAAAGCCAGCCATTGTGGTGGGCAGCAACAACAAGGATGACGCAAAGATCGCAGGGATCACGCCAGCCGTGTTCAGCTTAAGTGGCAGATGGGACGAATCGCCCTGGAACATCCGGTTGCCCATTTGTCGCTTAGGATATTGTATCAACAAGCGGCGCTGGGCGCGCTCGACAAAGATAATCAGCATGATGATGGCGATGGACAGAACAATAATGCCCAGGATCAACACTGTTGACAAAGCACCCTGACGGCCAAGCTCCAGCGTACCGGCAATAGCGCCAGGAAGGCCTGCAACGATACCAGAGAAGATGATCAGGGAAATACCATTACCGATGCCGCGTGCGGTGATTTGCTCACCCAGCCACATCAGGAACAACGTACCACCGGTCAGGGAAATGATGGTGGACAGTTTGAAGAACCAGCCTGGGTCGGTCACAATATTTGTGCCGCCTTCAAGCCCAACTGCAATGCCATAGGACTGCATGATCGCCAACAACACCGTGCCGTAGCGGGTGTATTGGTTAATCTTCTTACGGCCCTGCTCACCCTCTTTCTTCAATTGCTCCAAAGCAGGAACAACTGTGGTCATCAACTGAATGATGATCGAGGCTGAGATGTAGGGCATGATTCCAAGGGCAAAGATCGCCATGCGGGCAACAGCACCGCCGGAGAACATATTGAACAGCCCGATAACGCCCTGCTGTGCCTGTTCAAAGGCAACGGCGAACGCATCTGGGTTGATGCCAGGAAGCGGAATATAAGTACCAAGCCGATAAACAAGCAGCGCACCTAGTGTGAACCAGATGCGCTTCTTAAGTTCGGTCGCCTTGGAAAAAGCACCCAAATTTACATTTGAGGCAAGTTGTTCAGCTGCTGAAGCCATGCATTTCTCTCCAAACGCCGGTTATTGATGCCGCCAGCAAGGTTACGAGAGAAAGTACGAAACCTTAGCCGAGGCGTCTACCGGGTTTAATCAGGCGTCGGCGCCTTCTTTGACTGCTAATAAGGTCACGGAACCGCCAGCTTTTTCCACTGCTGCAAGTGCAGGTTTAGAACCACCAGCTACTTCCAGAGTGACCTTGCTGGTCAGCTCGCCACCGCCAAGAATTCTAACACCGTCTTTGGGACGGCGTACAACGCCTGCAGCAACAAGAGCAGCAACATCAATGGTTTTGGAACCATCAAGTTTGCCCGCATCAATTGCCTTTTGCAAACGGCCAAGTGTCACTTCATTGAAGGACTTGGCAAAAATATTGTTGAAGCCGCGTTTTGGCAGGCGACGATGCAACGGCATCTGGCCACCTTCAAAACCTTTAATGGCAACACCACTACGTGATTTTTGGCCTTTAACGCCGCGACCACCAGTTTTGCCCTTGCCTGAACCAATACCGCGACCTACGCGGTGGCGGTTGTGGCTAGCGCCTTCATTATCACGAAGTTCATTGAGTTTCATCGTCTTGATTCCGGACTACTATAGTTTGACAGATATCATGGTTGGCAGGGCCAAATTCAAGCGACCCTACTAAAAATTAATCAACCACACGCACCATATGACTAATCTTGCGGATCATACCACGCACAGCGGGTGTATCCTCAAGGGTAGAACGGCGGTTCATTTTATTCAGGCCAAGGCCGATCAGTGTCGCGCGTTGCTCTTTCGGGCGACGCAACGGGCTACCGATCTGCTGGACCGTAACTGTTTTAGTTTTGCTATCAGCCATGTTGGCCTCCACTCAAATTCTTCAGCCAGATCTATTAGGCGTCGACAACTTCACCGCCCTCAGCCGGGGTACGGCGGGCTTGAAGGGTTGACACTTTCAAACCGCGACGCTGCGCGATTGACCGTGGGCTGTTTTCGTTTTTCAATGCATCAAATGTTGCACGGATCATGTTGTACGGGTTGGATGTACCAATAGATTTGGCAACCACATCCTGCACGCCGAGTGTTTCAAACACAGCACGCATTGGACCACCAGCAATAATACCGGTACCAGCAGGTGCTGCACGCAGAACCACACGGCCAGCSCCGTRACGACCWKWMACATCATGRTGCAACGTCCGGCCTTCACGCAAAGGTACGCGGATCAGGTTGCGCTTTGCAGCCTCGGTAGCCTTACGAATTGCTTCTGGTACTTCACGGGCTTTACCATGGCCAAAGCCAACGCGTCCCTTTTGATCACCAATAACAACCAGTGCAGCGAAACCAAAACGGCGACCGCCCTTGACCACCTTAGCAACACGGTTGATGTGTACGAGCTTGTCGACAAATTCACTGTCGCGATCATCACGATCTCTGCCAGCCATGTTCACTCTTTCCAATGTTAGTCAGCCCAAAGGGCTAAATCATTCAACTTTGCACAAACGTGCGATTAAAATTCCAGACCGCCGTCACGGGCAGCATCRCCAAGAGCCTTGACACGGCCATGATAGATAAATCCACCACGGTCGAACACGACCTCTTTAATGCCAGCCTTTGCAGCGCGATCAGCAATCAAYTTGCCAACTGCGGTTGCAGCATCTGTGTCGGCGCCAGTCTTAAGGTCACTGCGCAGCTCTTTGTCGAGCGTTGAAGCTGCAGCAAGTGTCTTGCCGGCAGCGTCATCAATAACCTGAACATAAATGTTCTTTGAAGACCGGTGCACGCTCAAACGCGGGCGACCATTTTCATTTTTRCGAAGCGAACGACGGACACGATTGCGGCGACGTTCAAATTGAGACAATGTCTTAGCCATGATACCGTTACTTCTTTTTGCCTTCTTTGCGGTAGATTATCTCATCCGCGTATTTAATACCTTTGCCTTTATAAGGCTCTGGCGGGCGATATTTGCGAATTTCCGCTGCAACCTGACCGACCTTTTGTTTGTCGATGCCGCTTACRCTGATTTCAGTCGGTTTGGCGCATTTRATCTCAATYCCATCGGGAATTTGATAAAACACATCATGACTAAAGCCAAGAAGCAGTTGCAGTTTGTCGCCTTGCATTGAAGCACGRTAACCAACRCCGTTGATCTSCAGCTTCTTTTCGTAACCGTTGGTCACACCCTCAATAAGGTTCTGCACGATTGTGCGGGACATGCCCCACATTGAGCGTGACCTAATTGAGTTAYCGATAGGCTTAACCGAAATGCTACCATCTTCCATAGAAGCGATAACCTGATCTACCAGCACTGCTGACAGCTCACCTTTGGGGCCTTTGATATGGACCTGTTGGCCGTCGAGAGTCGCGGTTACACCGGAAGGTATAGCGACTGATTTTTTACCAATTCGAGACATCTGACTTACCTGTCGGTTGTCTGTTGAAATTCAGGGTTCGAAGTTTGCTCTGCTGCGTTAGAAGACGCGGCAGAGGACCTCGCCACCCATGTTGTTTGCACGTGCTTCGTGATCGGCCATCACACCTTTGGGTGTGGACACGATTGAAACACCAAGGCCATTCGCAACRCGCGGAATGTTCTGTGAGCCGGCGTATACACGACGACCAGGCTTAGATACGCGCTCAATCTTTTGAATGACGGAATCGCCATCAAARTATTTAAGCTCAATCTGYACCTCAGATTTACCTTTTTCATACTCGGTTACGCTGTAACCACGAATGTAACCTTCGGACTGAAGAACATCCAAAACACGTACACGCAATGTGGAAGATGGCGATGAAACGCTACCCTTACCGCGCATGAGAGCATTACGAATGCGGGTCAGCATATCTCCGAGAGGATCAGACATTGACATAATCTGTTCTCCTTACCAGCTTGATTTAACTAGGCCTGGCACTTTGCCAGCAGAACCCAGTTCGCGAAGCGCAATGCGCGACATTTTAAGTTTACGGTAATAACCGCGTGGGCGGCCTGTAACTTCACACCGGTTACGCACGCGAATAGCGGCGGAATTCCGGGGAAGTTCAGCCAATTTCAGATGCGCTTTAAAACGCTCTTCCATCGACAGGCTRKCATCCCGTGTGATTGCTTTTAACGCTGCACGTTTGTCCGCATAGCGGGCCACGAGCTTCTTGCGTGCGTTATTCTTTTCAACTGCGCTTTTTTTAGCCATTACTTATTCGTCCTTGAACGATATCTTCCGCTGATCACTTCGATGTTCATTCTGAATCTGCTTCAGCATCTGGGAACGGGAAGTTGAATGCTTTAAGAAGGGCCCGGGCTTCATCATCATTGTCTGCRGTTGTGCAAACGATGATATCCATGCCCCAAACCTGATCCACYTTATCGTACTCGATTTCAGGGAACACGATGTGCTCTTTRAKGCCCATGGCGAAGTTGCCATTACCATCAAAGCTCTTCGGGTTCAAACCACGGAAATCTCGAACGCGTGGCAGAGCAATTGTCACCAGACGATCAATGAAGTCGTACATGCGGGCTTTGCGAAGWGTAACCTTGGCACCCAGTGCCATGTCTTCACGAACTTTAAAACCAGCAATAGACTTGCGAGCCTTCGTGATAACAGCGCGTTGACCAGCAATCAGTGACAGATCTCCRGCCGCAGCGCGGACTTTCTTCTGGTCAGCAACAGCTGCGCCAATGCCCATATTCAGCACGACTTTTTCGATACCAGGAACCTGCATAGGGTTCTTGTAACCGAACTCTTCCACCATTTTGCCACGGATCACATCAAGATACTGGCTTTTAAGGCGTGGTGTATAAACTACCTCAGCCATCAATCATTTCTCCGGAACGTTTGGCAAAACGAACTTTTTTGCCATCATCGTTGAATTTGAAACCAACACGGGTTGGTTTGCCATCTTTAGGATCTTCCAAAGCAATATTGGAGAGCTGGATAGCCGCTTCTTTAGAGATGATCCCGCCTTCTGCAGTTGCAGACTGACGCTGGTGACGTTTCACCATGTTGATCCCACTTACGAAAGCGCGGTTTTCATCTGGCATGACTTTGGTAACTTCGCCTTTACGGCCCTTGTCCTTGCCAGTCAATACGATCACACGATCGCCTTTTTTAATCTTAGCAGCCATCTTAGAGCACCTCTGGCGCGAGCTGAATGATTTTCATGTGGTTCTTTGCGCGAAGCTCGCGTGGGATCGGACCAAAAACGCGGGTGCCAACAGGCTCCTTGTTGTTGTTCACGATCACAGCTGCATTGCCATCAAAACGGATGACGCTGCCATCTGCGCGGCGAATATCTTTGCGGGTGCGAACCACCACAGCTTTAAGAACATCACCTTTTTTCACACGACCACGTGGAATAGCTTCTTTCACGCTAACGACAATCATGTCGCCAACGGATGCATACTTGCGCTTGGAACCACCAAGCACTTTGATGCACTGCACACGACGTGCGCCGGAATTATCGGCCACCTCGAGGTTGGTTTGCATCTGAATCATAACTGGCTGCCTTTATGTGTTTTGAGTAACAATTTCCGACTGCTACCCGTTCCAGTTGTTTGCTTACTTAGCCCGGCTTACGCCAGACCAATGACTTCCCATGATTTATCTTTGGAAATTGGCTTTGTTTCCTGAATCTGGACCAAATCGCCGACTTTCCGCTGATTTTCAGCATCATGAGCYTTATATTTTTTTGAACGACGAACTGTCTTTTTCAAAAGTGGGTGCGTAAAACGACGCTCCACTTTAACWACAACAGTTTTGTCGYTCTTGTCGCTGACAACGACGCCTTGCAAAATACGTTTTGGCATCGTGGCCTCCTACGCTTGTGTTGTTGCGCGAGCTTGCGCTGCAACGGTTTTAATACGTGCAATATCGCGACGAACCTTACGGAACTGCGCAGTATTTTCCAGCTGACCAGTAGCGCCTTGAAAACGCAGATTGAACTGCTCTTTCTTCAGCTTCATCAACTCATCATCGAGCTGATCTACYGTCATCCCTGTCAAATCACTTGCCTTCATGGCTTCACCTTCAACAATCTTAAAACTGGCTATTCGCCAATACGCTGAACGAAACGGGTTTTGATTGGCAGCTTGGCAGCGGCCAGACGAAACGCCTCTTTCGCGACTTCTGGTGATACACCATCAATCTCAAACATAATACGACCAGGYTTTACCCGAGCTGCCCAATAATCCGGCGAACCTTTACCTTTACCCATACGGACTTCGGTAGGCTTGCTGGTTACTGGCAAATCAGGGAAAATTCTGATCCAAACACGACCTGCACGCTTCATGTAACGAGTCATCGCACGACGCGCTGCCTCTATCTGWCGCGCTGTAATACGCTCTGGTGCAAGAGCTTTCAAGCCATATGCTCCAAAATTCAATTCCGTACCGCCTTTGGCCAGGCCGTGGATACGGCCTTTATGCTGTTTGCGGAATTTTGTTCGCTTTGGTTGAAGCATATCTGCTTTCCTTCGCTTTTATTCTACGGTCACYAAACTGCTAATTAAGCAGCGTTGCGACGACGATTACCTTCAGGGCCTTCAGTCATGCGACGCTCGGAAGCCATGGGATCGTGCTCCATGATATCGCCTTTGAAGATCCAAACTTTAATACCGATGATACCGTAAGCTGTTGCTGCTTCACATGTACCATAATCGATGTCAGCGCGCAGTGTATGAAGTGGAACGCGACCTTCGCGATACCATTCAACACGAGCAATTTCAGCACCGCCAAGACGGCCACCGCAATTGATCCGAATGCCTTTAGCGCCGAGACGCATAGCACTTTGCACAGCCCGCTTCATAACACGGCGGAAGGAAGCACGACGCTCCAACTGCTGTGCAATAGACTGAGCTACCAGAGTTGCATCTGTCTCAGGCTTGCGGATTTCAACAATGTTCAAATGCACTTCAGAAGACGTCATGCTGCCGATAAGCTTGCGCAGACGTTCAATGTCCGCACCCTTCTTACCAATAACAAGACCAGGACGCGCGCTGTAGATTGAAACGCGGCACTTTTTGTGCGGACGCTCAATAACGATCTTGGAAACCGCAGCCTGCTTCAGCTGTTTTTCCAATGTCGCACGGATCCGAAGATCTTCATGCAGCATATCGCCAAACTGTTTGGAGTTCGCATACCAGCGAGAATCCCATGTGCGGTTGATGCCGAGGCGCAGGCCAATCGGGTTTACTTTATTTCCCATTTAAGCTGTCTCCTCAACTTCACGCAAAACAATGGTCAAATGTGAAAATGGTTTCAAGATGCGGCTGACCCGACCACGAGCCCGTGGCTGCCAGCGTTTCATCACCATGCTCTTGCCGACATAAGCTTCAGCAACAATCAGAGAATCAACATCAAGGCCGTGATTGTTTTCAGCGTTTGCGATAGCAGATTCAAGCCCTACTTTCACATTATCTGAGATACGGCGATGAGAAAACTGCAATTCAGCCAAAGCTTTATCTACTTTTTTGCCGCGGATAGTTGCAGCAACGAGATTTAGCTTCAAAGGGCTGGTTCGGATGTTACGGATAACAGCCTTTGCCTCATTGTCTTTCAAGACGCGTTCGCGTTTTGCCTTACTCATCGTTACTTCCTCTTCGCCTTTTTATCGGCGCCATGACCGTAGTAAGTACGCGTGGGAGCGAACTCACCGAATTTATGACCAATCATATCCTCAGAAATCTGAACTGGAATGTGCTTATGGCCGTTATAAACGCCAAAAGTCAGACCAACAAACTGAGGTAAAACCGTAGAGCGTCTGCTCCAGATTTTAATGACGTTGCTGCGGGGAGAAGCATGTGCTGCTTCTGCCTTCTTCAACATGTATCCGTCTACAAACGGACCTTTCCAAACTGAACGTGCCACGATTAACCCCTACCGACCTTTGCGCGCATGACGCGAGCGCAGAATGAATTTGTCCGTCGCTTTGTTGCGGCGGGTTTTCTTACCCTTGGTTGGCTTACCCCAAGGTGTCACCGGATGGCGACCACCTGACGTACGACCCTCACCACCACCATGCGGGTGATCGACCGGGTTCATTGCCACACCACGAACACTTGGACGGCGACCAAGCCAGCGAGAACGACCCGCTTTACCAAGTGAAATATTGCCATGATCCGGATTAGATACCGCACCAACTGATGCAAGACAAGCCGAAGGAACACGGCGCTGTTCACCTGAGTTCAGGCGGATAACAGCGTATCCCTGATCACGACCAACAAGCTGAGCATAGGCACCGGCGGAGCGAGCRATTTGACCACCCTTGCCTGGCTTCATCTCAACATTGTGGATGATAGTACCGATTGGCATTGCTGCCAAAGGCATTGCATTACCTGGTTTAACATCGGCTTTGGCACTTGCCACAACCTTGTCACCAGCTTCAAGACGCTGCGGTGCCAARATATAGGCCAGCTCGCCATCTTCATATCTAATCAACGCGATAAACGCGGTGCGGTTCGGATCATACTCCAAACGCTCAACAGTACCGATCATATCAAACTTAGTACGTTTGAAATCGATGATACGATAGGTGCGCTTGTGACCACCACCACGACGACGTGCGGTGATACGACCCTTGTTATTACGACCACCGGACTTGCTCAGGCCTTCAGTCAAAGTTTTGACTGGTTTGCCCTTCCACAGACCGGACCGATCAACGATCACCAGCTGACGTTGGCCGGGAGTGTTCGGTTTGAATTTTTTCAATGCCATGGCTGTTGCCTACTCTCTTTCGAAACGCCCGACCTAAAGGCCGGTTGTTACGTCAATGTTTTCGCCGTCAACCAAGGTTACGACTGCCTTCTTCACGTCAGATTGACGACCCAGAATGCCACGAAAACGTTTTGATTTACCCTTACGGACCAGTGTGTTGACCTTTTTGACCTTCACACCGAACAGCTTTTCAACTGCAGTTTTAATCTGCGGTTTAGTTGCTGTAGGAGCCACATTGAAAACCACCTGATTGTGCTCAGATGCCAGTGTTGACTTCTCGGTAATAACCGGGCTGACGATAACGTCATATTCTGTCAATTTGCTCATTTGAAACGTTCCTCAAGAGCGCTCAGTGCAGCCTTAGTCAAGACCAGATTATCACGGCGCAGAATGTCGTAAACATTGATGCCCTGAACTGGCAGCACATCAAGATTTATGATCTTGCCAGCAGCACGAGCGAAATTTTCATTCACTTCAGCGCCATCGATCACAAGAGCATTGCTTACACCAAGATCTTTCAGCTTGCTGAGAAGAACCTTTGTTTTGCCTTCAGAAAGGTTGGYATCTTCCAGAACGATAAGCTCGGAAGCTTTAACCTTGGCTGACAAAGCGTGTTTCAGTGCAAGAACACGAACCTTCTTGGGAAGATCCATTGCATGGTCACGAACAACGGGACCAAATGCACGACCACCACCACGAAACTGAGGGGCTTTTTTATTGCCGTGACGTGCGCCGCCGGAACCCTTCTGTTTCACGAATTTCCTGGTGGAGCCAACAACGTCAGCACGATTTTTTACGGCATGTGTACCAGCACGGCGCTTGGCCAGCTGATAACGAACCATACGGTGCAGAATATCTGACCGTGGCTCAAGACCGAACACATCATCCGCAATAGATACGGTGCCAGCGTCAGCGCCATCAAGCGTTTTTACAGCGACTTTCATTATTCTGCACTCTCTTCGCTAGGTGCCGCTTCAACAGCAGCAGCCCGAATTGCTGCAGGCATTGGAGCTTCTTCTGGAAGGGTCCGCTTCACAGCGTCCGAAATCAAGATCCAGCCACCTTTTGCACCAGGAACTGAACCTTTAATCAGGATCAGACCACGGTCCACATCAGTGCGAACAACTTCCAGATTCTGAGTGGTCACGCGCTCAGCGCCCATGTGACCAGCCATTCTCTTGCCTTTGAAAACTTTACCCGGATCCTGGCACTGGCCAGTTGAACCATGTGCTCGGTGAGAAACGGACACACCATGGGTGGCACGCATGCCGCCAAAGTTATGTCGTTTCATCGCACCGGCAAAACCTTTACCGATGGATGTACCCACCACATCAACATACTGACCAGGTACAAAGTGGTCTGCAGTGATTTCAGCACCAACATCAATCATGTTGTCACCGGAAATACGGAATTCGGCCAAACGACGCTTTGGCTCTACTTTAGCGGCAGCAAAGTGGCCGCGCAGAGCTTTAGGAGTGTTTTTAACCTTACGAGTGCCAACACCGAGTTGAACAGCATTGTAGCCATTCTTATCTTCAGTGCGCTGGGCAACAACCTGACAATTGTCCATTTTCAGAACAGTTACAGGAATGTGCTCACCGGTCTCACTATAGACTCGGGTCATACCCATTTTTTGTGCGATAACGCCAGAACGCGTGCTCATCTTAAGTCCCCCGCCGCGCTTAAAGCTTGATTTCAACGTCAACACCGGCAGMAAGRTCGAGCTTCATCAGCGCGTCTACTGTTTGTGGTGTWGGRTCKAYAATRTCGAGAAGACGCTTRTGWGTKCKKATYTCGAACTGCTCRCGWSWTTTCTTATCGATRTGMGGTGAACGSWWCACYGTGAATTTTTCRATACGWGTTGGCAGYGGSAYAGGGCCACGAACMKTYGCWCCSGTACGYTTKGCMGTRGASACRATTTCYTTMGTSGAMRYGTCYAGTACRCGATGATCRAAMGCCTTKAGGCGAATGCGGATATTTTGACCGTTCATGGAATTGTCCTTTTTGGACCTGCCCGATCAGGACAGGTCCGAATGGCTCTTAGATATTACTCGATGATAGAAGCAACGATGCCGGCGCCAACTGTACGGCCACCTTCACGAATGGCGAAGCGAAGACGCTCTTCCATTGCGATCGGCACAATCAACTCAACATCCATTTCGATGTTATCGCCAGGCATTACCATTTCAGTGCCCTCAGGAAGGTGAACGATACCGGTCACATCCGTTGTGCGGAAATAGAATTGTGGACGATAATTGGTCAAGAATGGTGTGTGACGACCGCCCTCTTCCTTCGTCAAAATGTAAGCTTCGGCAAGAAACTTTTTGTGTGGCTTAACGGAACCGGGCTTACAAAGAACCTGGCCACGCTCAACCTGCTCACGCTGAACTCCGCGAAGCAACGCACCAATGTTGTCACCAGCTTCACCGCGATCAAGCAGCTTGCGGAACATTTCAACACCAGTACATGTCGTTTTCTGAGTGTCACGAATGCCAACGATTTCAATTTCGTCGCCAACATTGATAACACCGCGTTCAATACGGCCGGTGACAACTGTACCACGACCGGAAATTGAGAACACATCTTCGATTGGCATCAGGAAGGACTGATCAATCGGACGATCTGGCTGCGGGATGAAGCTGTCAACAGCTGCCATCAACGCGCGAATGGAGTCTTCGCCAAGCTTCTTGTCGCCYTCATTAAGAGCAACAAGCGCAGAACCCATAACAACAGGGATATCATCGCCATTGTAATCATAGGCAGAAAGCAGCTCACGCACTTCCATTTCTACAAGCTCAAGCAGCTCTTCATCATCAACCTGATCGCATTTGTTCATGTAAACAACAACTTCAGGAACACCAACCTGACGGGCAAGCAAAATGTGCTCACGAGTCTGGGGCATTGGACCATCTGTTGCGGATACAACAAGGATCGCACCATCCATCTGCGCAGCGCCGGTGATCATGTTTTTCACATAATCGGCGTGACCTGGGCAATCGACGTGGGCGTAGTGACGGGCTTCGGTTTCATACTCAACGTGAGCTGTAGAAATCGTAATGCCGCGTGCACGCTCTTCAGGTGCACCATCAATTTCATCATAGGGTTTGAATTCACCAAAATACTTGGTGATCGCAGCGGTCAGCGTGGTTTTACCATGATCAACGTGACCAATCGTGCCGATATTCGCATGCGGCTTATTGCGTAGAAATTTCTCTTTGGCCATCGGAAGACTCTCCGTAGTTCCTCACCGCAGCCAGCGGTGTTTTCGATTAATATTAGATCGCGTGATTGACTACGCGTATTTTTCTTTAACTTCTTTTGCAACTGCCTGAGGCACTTGCTCATAGTGATCAAACTGCATGCTGTACTGCGCGCGGCCCTGGCTCATGGAACGAAGTGTGTTCACATAACCAAACATATTTGCCAGGGGCACCATCGCATTAACAACAGTCGAAACACCGCGGCTTTCAGAACCGGTAATCTGCCCACGACGTGAGTTCAGATCGCCAATAACGTCGCCCATGTAATCTTCTGGTGTCACCACTTCCACAGCCATAATAGGCTCTAGCAATACCGCACCAGCTTTTTCAGCACCTTCACGGAAAGCTGCACGGGCAGCGATCTCGAAGGCCAGCACGCTGGAGTCAACATCATGGTAAGCGCCATCCGTTAGCGTTGCTTTGATATCAAGCATCGGGAAGCCTGCAACAGGACCCGAAYTCATGACACTGCCGATACCCTTTTTAACGCCGGGGATGAATTCCTTAGGAACRTTACCACCAACAACAAGGCTAACGAACACAAAGCCAGCACCAACTTCGCCGGGCTCAAATGTAATTTTAACGCGGGCGAACTGACCAGAACCACCAGACTGTTTCTTATGCGTGTAATCAATATCCGCTTTACGGGTAATGGTTTCACGATAAGCCACCTGAGGGGCACCAATGTTCGCTTCAACTTTGAATTCGCGTCTCATGCGATCCACGATGATGTCGAGATGCAACTCGCCCATACCAGCAATGATAGTCTGACCAGATTCTTCATCCAACCGAACACGGAAGGAAGGATCTTCTGCAGCAAGACGGTGAAGGGCWGCGCCCATTTTGTCCTGATCAGCTTTGGTTTTAGGCTCAATAGCAATTTCGATAACAGGCTCTGGGAATTCCATCCGTTCCAGAATAACTGGTTTGACGGGATNNCACAGTGTGTCGCCTGTTGTTGTGTCTTTCAGACCCACGATGGCAACGATGTCGCCAGCATAAGCAGATTTAATCTCTTCGCGTGAGTTGGAGTGCATCTGAACCATACGGCCAACGCGCTCACGTTTGTTTTTCACGGAGTTGAGGAGAGTGGAACCTGCTTCCAGCACACCAGAATAGATGCGGCAGAAGGTAAGCGAACCGTACTGATCATCCATCAATTTGAAGGCCAGCATGGAAAGCGGTGCATCATCACTTGGCGCCCGTGTGATATCTTCTTCAGTCTTAGGATCGATACCGGCGATAGCAGGAACATCGACAGGACTTGGCAGATAATCAACAACAGCATCCAAAAGAGGCTGAACACCCTTATTCTTAAACGCAGAACCACAAAGGATCGGAACAAACATGTTCTGGATTGTGCCCTTGCGGATCAATTTTTTCAGAGTATCCACATCAGGCATATCGCCATCGAGATAAGCTTCCATCGCAGCTTCGTCAGCTTCAACAGCAACTTCGATCAATTTGTCATGGTACTCAGCAGCACGCTCAGCAAGGTCTTCTGGAATATCAACATAGTTGAATTTCGCGCCAAGATCTTCAGCTTCCCAAGTAATGCCGCGCATTTCAACCAGGTCAACAACACCAGCAAACTCGTTCTCAGCACCAATAGGCAGCTGAATAACAGCAGCAATGGCACCCAGGCGTTCTTCAACCATCTCGACGGAGCGGTAGAAGTCAGCACCGATCTTGTCCATCTTGTTGACGAAGATCATGCGAGGCACTTCGTATTTATTAGCCTGACGCCAAACAGTCTCTGTCTGAGGCTCAACACCAGCATTGGCATCGAGCAGCGCGACAGCACCATCAAGCACGCGCAGGGAGCGTTCAACTTCAATCGTGAAGTCAACGTGRCCCGGMGTATCAATGATGTTCAGCAGTTTGCCATTCCAGGATGTCGTAGTTGCAGCTGAGGTGATTGTAATACCACGCTCCTGCTCCTGCTCCATCCAATCCATAGTGGCAGCGCCATCATGAACTTCACCAATTTTGTGGCTCTTGCCTGTGTAATACAAAACGCGCTCAGTCGTTGTTGTCTTACCAGCATCAATATGGGCCATGATGCCAAAATTGCGATAGTCTTCTAGTTTATGGGTACGTGGCATGACCTTAGTCTTTCAAAATTACCAGCGATAATGGGAGAATGCTTTATTCGCATCAGCCATCTTGTGGGTATCTTCACGCTTTTTAACAGCAGAACCGCGGTTGTTTGATGCATCAAGCAACTCACCGGAAAGGCGGCCAATCATGGTTGTTTCATTGCGCTTACGAGCAGCAGCGATCAACCAACGAATTGCCAGTGCCTGGCGGCGTTCTACACGAACTTCAACAGGTACCTGGTAGGTAGCACCACCAACACGGCGGGAACGCACTTCAACCTGCGGCATGACGTTTTCAAGCGCTTGGTGGAACAGGACGACTGGATCCTGTCCAGCTTTGGAACCAACAATATCCAAAGCACCGTATACGATACTTTCGGCAGCTGATTTCTTACCGTCCAGCATAACGCTGTTCATGAATTTGGAAACGATAGCATCCCCGAATTTCGGATCAGGAATGACTTCCCGTTTTTCGGCTCTATGGCGACGAGACATCTATATACCCTCTTATTTCGGACGCTTGGCGCCGTATTTTGAACGACGCTGGCGGCGATCTTTAACACCCTGTGTATCCAATACACCACGAATGACGTGGTATCGGACACCGGGCAAATCCTTTACGCGGCCGCCACGGATAAGCACAACGGAGAATTCCTGAAGGTTGTGACCCTCACCTGGAATGTAGCCGATGACTTCAAAACCGTTGCGCAGACGAATCTTCGCTACTTTACGCAGCGCCGAGTTCGGCTTCTTAGGAGTTGTTGTATAAACACGAGTGCACGAACCCTGCTTTTGCGGGTTAGCCTCAAGCGCAGGAACTTTGTTCCTTTTAATCGGGGCCTTACGTGGCTTCCGGATCAACTGATTAATCGTTGGCATGCCGTCTCTCTCAGCCGTATTGGCTCAAAATCTCTAATATCTGACTGATYACGAGCTTACCGCTTTGCGCAAAACATACACAAAAGCCCCTCTCCATCGTATCTGATGGGGGAGCCGGAAAACCAGAGGACCACCTTCCACAAAGGGAATGCAGTCATGTACCCGAAATTTCAATCGCTTTTAGAAACAGTGTTTAAGACTATTGTTCGTTGGCTAGGCGCCGCGGATCGGTTCATCTTACGACCTGTTCCATGATGGCGCGGAACATATGACCAAGAACCGCCCCCGTCAACCCTATATTAGGCACTTTTTAAAACATTGGTTTATCCAGCGCCGCGCGCATCATTATATCGCTTTATTGCTGATTCTCTTTTCATTTATTGCGCGCCGCGCCCATGCCTCAGCCAATGAAGTGCCAAAGTCGCCTCATTTGCCCCTTTTGCGGGTAAAWYTCRGCWTCAACAACCACARRMCCTAAGCYTCGTYATCGTCGTCTTCGCGACTCAGTGCGTAGAGAATCACAGCGGTTTCGCCRCCAATTGCGCGCTCATAAAGYTCGGCCGTGTCRCCTTCAACGSTCGATTGYTCCACTTCGCCGCCGCGCAGCCATTCAATATCCTGCCAACCTTCWTCGGCCARTTGRTCATCGGCGCGCAAAACCGCCTCATCCAGGCTGCTGGCTTTGACAAAGACCTCAAAGGCATAGCCAGGCTCCGTGGTATCAACATCCGGTGTCGGTACCAGGGTTTCATGGGTTCCCCCCTCCCCGACAACCACAAAGACRATTTCTGYATTTKCTTCTTTTTCTATTTCTTCTTTTGGCAAGGTTTTTTCYCCCAACAAAAAGGCCACCGGATAAACTACCCGGTGGCCAAATTTTTTAACTAAGGCGAAAAGCCTTATGCGCCGTCTTATGCCTCTGGGGCAGGCTTTTCATCAAACGCCGTTTTTGACGCTAGAATGGCAGCCTTTTGACGCTCATCAAGAATGAGATCATCACGCAGACCCGCAATRGTCTTCAAGCGGCTCATCGCCCCGCCTGTACCAGCAGGGATAAGACGCCCAACAATCACGTTCTCTTTCAGGCCTTGCAGCGTATCGGCTTTACCGCCAACAGCAGCTTCGGTCAGAACRCGWGTTGTYTCCTGGAAYGAGGCCGCAGAGATGAATGATTTCGTCTGCAAACTTGCCTTGGTGATGCCCAGAAGAACCGGAACAGTCTCTGTCGGCGTTTTGCCTTGGGCAACCAGACGCTCATTGGCTGTTTCGCACTCGATACGGTCGACTTGTTCACCCTTGAGATACTCGCCATCGCCGATGACGGTCACTTCGACCTTCTGCAGCATCTGACGCACAATCACTTCGATGTGCTTATCGTTGATCACCACGCCCTGAAGACGGTACACATCCTGAATCTCGTTCACGAGATAGGACGCCAGTTCCTCAACACCCTTAATCGCAAGGATATCATGCGGCGCTGGCAGACCGTCCAGAATGTAATCACCCTTTTCAACGGCATCGCCTTCTTGAAGATGGAATGGACGACCCTTTGGAATGAGATATTCCACTGGCTCCATTGTCTCATCAATAGGATCGACAACAATACGGCGTTTGTTCTTGTAATCGCGGCCAAAGCGGATCGTGCCTTCTGATTCAGAAATCACAGCATGATCTTTTGGACGACGCGCTTCGAACAATTCCGCAACTCGTGGCAGACCACCGGTAATATCGCGGGTCTTGGCACTTTCCAGCGCGTTACGTGCAAGCACATCACCCGCTTTAACAGTGGCACCTGGATCAACCGAAAGCACCGCATCCATCGACAGCATGTAACGGGCTTCGCGGCCACGATCCAGCTTGATGATTTCGCCGCTCTTGTCTTTGATAACCATGGCTGGTTTCAAATCCGCGCCTTTCGGGCTTCCGCGCCAATCGGTCACAATACGCTTTGTAATACCGGTTGCTTCGTCAGCTGATTCAGACACGGAAATACCGTCAACCAGATCTTCGTACTCAATCGTACCCTCAACTTCGGTGAGGATAGGACGGGTATAAGGATCCCAGTCAGCAATACGCTGGCCAGACTTGATGGTGTCGCCATCATCCACATGGATGCGTGCGCCATAATTAACCCGGTGAACAGAAGCTTCTTTGCCCTGATCATCGATGATAACCACAGAGATGTTACGGCCCATGGCAATAAGCTTGCCATCGGAATCGCGTACAACATTACGGTTACGAAGTAAGATCTTGCCTTCAAAGTTAGACTCGATGAAGGAGGTATCAACCACCTGCGCCGTACCACCAATATGGAACGTACGCATGGTCAGCTGAGTGCCCGGCTCACCAATGGACTGAGCTGCGATAACACCAACAGCCTCGCCCATATTAACAGGTGTGCCACGCGCCAGATCTCGGCCGTAACACGTTCCGCAAACACCGGACTTGTTGTTACAGGTCAGAACCGAGCGGATTTTAACGGACTGAACGCCAGCCG
The DNA here is from genome assembly GCA_002746425.1 of Hyphomicrobiales bacterium. Lineage (GTDB taxonomy): Bacteria > Pseudomonadota > Alphaproteobacteria > Rhizobiales. Next base: position 43,425 of record NVXB01000018.1, read on the forward strand.
CTTCAACCAACTCAACTTCTTTTTCTTCGATCAAGACATTGCGAGCTACCAGAACCTTCTCATCGGCATCAAGAATGTCTTCAGCAACCGTACGGCCAAGAATACGCATGCCCAGTGTTGCAACAACCTGACCAGAATCGATCACTGCCTGAACTGTGAGGCCCTCTACAGAACCACAATCCACAGCGGTAATGATGCTGTCCTGTGCCACATCCACCAAACGACGTGTCAGATAACCGGAGTTAGCTGTTTTCAGAGCCGTATCCGCCAGACCTTTACGTGCACCGTGGGTGGAGGAGAAGTATTCCATCACCGTCAGGCCTTCTTTAAAGTTGGCGATGATCGGAGACTCAATGATCGAGCCATCTGGACGGGCCATAAGACCCCGCATACCAGCCAGCTGTTTCATCTGCGCAGGAGAACCACGAGCCCCGGAGTGAGACATCATGTAAACCGAGTTCATGGGCTTGCGACGGCCCGTTTCTTCGTCGATTTCAACAGATGAAATACCTTTCATCATCTCGTCGGCGACTTTATCGGTACATTTGGCCCAGGCATCTACAACCTTGTTGTATTTTTCGCCCTGCGTGATGAGACCATCATTGTATTGCTGCTCATACTCATTGGTGAGCGCGCGCGCCTCGGCAACCAGACCCTTTTTGGTCTTCGGAATAACCATGTCATCCATACCAAAGGAAATGCCGGCCTTGAACGCGTGGGTGAAACCAATACGCATGATCTGATCACAGAAAATCACACTGGCCTTCTGACCACAGTGGCGATAAACCACATCGATCATGCCGGAGATTTCTTTTTTGGTCATCAAACGGTTGCAAGTGTCATAAGGCACATTGTGATGCTTTGGCATCAACTCACCAATCAACATCCGGCCCGGTGTGGTCTCATGAATACCGGTAACATCATTACCCTCTTCATCATGGGTCGTGTAACGGCCTTTGATTTTGGTGTGCAGAGTGACAACTTTTGCATCCAGCGCATGCTGCACTTCAGCAATATCGCCAAATGCCATGCCTTCACCAGGCTCATTGTCAGACATCATCGACAGATAATACAGACCAAGCACAATATCCTGCGATGGCACAATGATYGGAAGACCATTGGCWGGGTGCAGAACGTTGTTTGTCGACATCATCAACACACGKGCTTCAAGCTGAGCTTCGAGCGACAGCGGTACGTGTACGGCCATTTGATCGCCATCGAAATCCGCATTRAACGCAGTACAAACCAGCGGGTGCAGCTGAATAGCCTTACCTTCGATCAAAACCGGCTCAAATGCCTGAATRCCAAGACGATGCAAGGTTGGTGCGCGGTTGAGCATGATAGGATGCTCGCGAATAACCTCGTCCAGAATGTCCCAAACTTCAGGACGCCCCTTCTCGACCAATTTCTTGGCTTGCTTGACGGTAGAGGAATAACCCTTGGCATCAAGACGCGAGTAGATGAACGGCTTGAACAGCTCAAGYGCCATTTTCTTGGGCAGACCACACTGATGCAGTTTCAGCTCTGGACCCACCACAATCACGGAACGACCGGAATAATCCACGCGCTTGCCGAGCAAATTCTGGCGGAAACGGCCCTGCTTGCCTTTAAGCATATCGGACAGTGATTTGAGCGGACGCTTGTTGGTGCCCGTGATGACACGGCCACGGCGGCCATTATCAAACAGCGCATCSACAGAYTCTTGCAGCATACGCTTCTCGTTACGGATGATGATATCCGGCGCACGCAGCTCCATAAGACGTTTCAGGCGGTTGTTACGGTTGATCACCCGGCGATACAGATCGTTGAGATCGGATGTCGCAAAGCGGCCACCATCCAGCGGCACCAATGGGCGCAAATCTGGCGGAATAACCGGCACAACAGTCATGATCATCCATTCCGGGCGGTTGCCAGAATCGATAAAGGCTTCAATAACCTTGAGGCGTTTGGCCAGTTTCTTTGGCTTCAGCTCGGTTGTTGATTCAGCRATTTCCACGCGAAGGTCTTCGCTGAGACGGTGCAGATCAAGATTGATCAGCATCTCGCGAATGGCTTCRGCGCCAATCATCGCWGTGAAAGCATCAACRCCATATTGATCGACAGCTTCCATATRYTCKKYTTCRGWSARCARCTGSCKYTCTTTCAKCGGCGTCAGSCCAGGCTCGATSACMASGWARTTYTCAAARTAGAGWAYCCGCTCMAGATCCTTSARYGTCATRTCCAWCAKCAGGCCGATSCGCGATGGCAGAGAYTTCAGGAACCAGATRTGSGCAACMGGMGMWGCMAGCTCAATRTGSCCCATGCGCTCACGRCGMACMYKSGASAGMGTGACTTCMACRCCRCATTTTTCGCAGATRATRCCYTTGWATTTCATCCGCTTGTATTTGCCGCACAGGCATTCGTAATCTTTGATCGGGCCAAAGATACGCGCGCAGAACAGGCCATCCCGCTCTGGCTTGAATGTACGGTAGTTGATGGTTTCCGGCTTTTTGATCTCGCCAAACGACCAAGACAGGATTTTCTCCGGGCTTGCGATGGAAATCTTGATCTGGTCAAACGTCTGGGCAGGCGCTTGAGCGCCAAATACGTTCATCACTTCCTGATTCATGGATTTCTCCTTGTAGGGTGGCATCGGGGCRAAAATTCGCCCCTCAGCCAAAAAATAGTCAATACCAGCAGGCTACGAGATACGGCGGATTATTCCGCCGCATCAATCTGCGGTTGCTCGCCATTGGATGCRTTGTCYTGCTCRGMAGTATTGAGCAACTCCACATTCRGGCCAAGGGAGCGCATCTCTTTAACAAGCACGTTGAAGCTTTCCGGTATGCCAGCCTCAAAGGTGTCATCACCCCGAACGATAGCCTCGTACACTTTGGTACGCCCTGSCACATCATCCGATTTAACGGTGAGCATTTCCTGCAAGGTATAGGCAGCACCATAAGCTTCCAGTGCCCAAACTTCCATCTCACCAAAGCGCTGGCCACCAAACTGCGCCTTACCACCCAGCGGCTGCTGAGTAACAAGTGAGTATGGCCCAATGGAGCGCGCGTGGATTTTATCATCCACAAGGTGATGCAGTTTGAGCATGTAGATGTAGCCCATCGTGACCTTACGATCAAATTGCTCGCCTGTTAGCCCATCATACAATGTGCTTTGACCAGAGCGATCAAGGCCAGCTTTTTGCAGCATATCCACCACATCAGGCTCACGAGCCCCATCAAACACAGGTGTTGCAATCGGCACACCGCGTGTCAGCTGTTTGGACAGGCGAACGATGGAATCATCGTCCATATCAGTAATGTTGTCGTTCTTGTCGTTGTCGCCGTAAATATCATCAAGAGTATCGCGAAGTGATTTCACATCGCCACTCTTATTGTATTTACGAACTTCCTCACCGATACGAATACCAAGACCGGCACAAGCCCAGCCAAGGTGTGTTTCGAGGATCTGACCAACGTTCATACGACTTGGCACGCCAAGCGGGTTRAGCACGATATCGGCATGCGTACCGTTTTCAAGATATGGCATATCTTCAACMGGAACGATGCGAGACACCACACCCTTATTGCCGTGACGGCCAGCCATTTTATCRCCGGGTTGAAGCTTACGCTTCACAGCAACAAACACTTTGGCCATTTTCATCACGCCAGGGGGCAGCTCATCGCCGCGCTGTAGCTTGTCRATCTTGTCGAGGAAGCGTTTTTCCAACTGATCACGGCTGTCGTCATACTGCTCTTTAAGAGCTTCCAACTCRCCCATCAGCTTGTCATCATCGACGGCCATCAACCACCACTGAGACCTTGGGAATTCGCCAAGAACATCATCGTCAAGCACAGTGTTGGCCGTGAAGTCTTTTGGACCYGCAACAGCTTTTTTGCCAACGATCATATCACGCAGACGGCCATAGACGTTACGATCCAGGATAGCCTGCTCATCGTCTCTATCTTTAGCCAGCGTTTCRATYTGTTCCCGCTCAATGGCCATGGCGCGTTCATCTTTTTCAATACCATGACGGTTGAAAACACGAACTTCCACAACAGTACCGGCAACACCTGGCGGCAAGCGCAAGGATGTATCACGCACATCAGATGCTTTTTCACCAAAGATAGCACGCAGAAGTTTTTCTTCCGGTGTCATTGGGCTTTCGCCCTTTGGTGTGATCTTGCCAACAAGAATATCGCCAGGATGAACCTCAGCACCGATATACACAATGCCGGCCTCATCGAGGTTACGCAGAGCTTCTTCGGACACATTTGGAATATCACGGGTGATTTCCTCAGGGCCAAGCTTGGTATCACGCGCCATCACTTCAAATTCTTCCAGATGGATAGAAGTGAACACGTCGTCACGCACAATACGCTCAGAGATCAAAATGGAATCTTCGAAGTTGTAACCGTTCCAGGGCATGAACGCGACGAGCACGTTTTTACCAAGGGCCAGATCACCCAACTCCGTTGATGGACCATCAGCAATGATATCTGATTTCTTGACGATATCGCCAACATTAACCAGCGGACGCTGATTGATGCAGGTATCCTGATTGGAGCGCTGGAACTTCATCAAGCGATAAATATCAACGCCGGATTTAGAAGGATCAAGCTCTTCAGTGGCACGAATAACGATACGTGTTGCATCAACCTGATCCACAATACCGGTACGGCGAGCGGTAATCGCAGCGCCAGAATCGCGCGCCACAACAGCTTCCATGCCAGTACCAACAAACGGTGCTTCAGCTTTCAGCAAAGGCACAGCCTGACGCATCATGTTCGAGCCCATCAGAGCCCGGTTCGCATCATCGTTTTCCAGGAATGGAATAAGCGCAGCAGCAACCGATACCAGCTGTTTCGGCGACACATCCATCAAGGTCACAGTATCGCGCGGCACGGTTTGCACATCACCAGAACTACGGCAAACAACCATCTCATTGGCAAAGTCGTTGCCTTCGGTCAATGGTGCATTGGCCTGAGCCACCACATGCTTGGCTTCTTCCATTGCTGACAGATACACAACGGTATCTGACACATGGCACTTATCGACCAAACGATATGGGCTTTCGATAAAGCCGTATTTGTTCACCTTGGCAAAAGTGGCCAATGAGTTGATCAGACCAATATTTGGTCCCTCTGGTGTTTCAATCGGGCAGATACGGCCATAATGCGTTGGATGCACATCGCGCACTTCAAAGCCTGCACGTTCGCGGGTCAGACCACCGGGTCCAAGCGCAGACAAACGGCGTTTATGGGTGATTTCAGACAAAGGATTGGTCTGATCCATAAACTGGGAAAGCTGGGAAGAGCCAAAGAATTCACGCACCGCAGCAGCTGCTGGCTTGGCGTTGATCAAATCCTGAGGCATCACTGTATCGATTTCGACCGATGACATACGTTCCTTGATGGCACGCTCCATACGAAGCAGACCAACACGGTACTGATTTTCCATCAACTCACCAACCGAACGCAAACGACGGTTGCCAAGGTTATCGATGTCATCAATTTCGCCCTTGCCATCACGCAGATCAACCAGCGTTTTAACAACAGACAAAATGTCTTCACGGCGCAACACACGCACAGTGTCTTCAGCATCCAGATCCAGACGCATGTTCATTTTCACACGGCCAACCGCGGAAAGRTCATAGCGTTCAGAATCGAAGAACAACGATGTGAACATCGCTTCTGCTGTTTCTGTGGTCGGTGGCTCACCMGGGCGCATAACCCGGTAAATGTCGAACAAAGCAGTTTCTTTGTTCTCATTTTTRTCCGCAGCAAGTGTGTTGCGGATGTAAGGACCRACATTGCTGTAATCGATGTAGAGAATGGGGATTTCATTATATCCCATTTCTTCCAGCATCGTCAGCGTTTCTTCGTTYAGCTCGTCACCGGCTTCAATGAAGATTTCACCGGTTTCCATGGAAACGATGTCTTCGGCGATGAACTCGCCAAACAGCTCTTCATTGGTAACCTTRAGCGCCTTGAAACCATCTTCRATGAGTTTCTTGGCRCCGCGTGCTGTCATCTTTTTGCCAGCTTCCAGAACAACTTCACCGGAATCTGCATCAATAAGATCAATGGCAGCTTTCACRCCGCGCARCCTTGTTGGGTCAAACGGCTTGCGCCATCCRTCCTTCAAACGCTTATAGGTGTTGATGTTGTAGAATGTTGAGAGAATTTCTTCCCCATCCAGRCCCAASGCAAACAGCAATGTKGTTACCGGAATTTTCCGGCGGCGATCGATACGCGCAAACACGATGTCTTTGGCATCAAACTCAATATCCAGCCARGAGCCGCGATAAGGAATGATCCGAGACGCGAACAGCAACTTGCCGGATGAATGGGTTTTACCCTTGTCGTGGTCAAAGAACACGCCAGGGGAGCGATGCATCTGGGAGACGATCACACGCTCAGTACCATTGACAACAAATGTACCATTGCCGGTCATCATGGGCATATCGCCCATATAGACGTCCTGCTCTTTGATATCCTTGACAGATTTGGCACCTGTATCTTCATCGATATCAAACACGATGAGACGCAGGCGAACCTTGAGCGGCTTGGAGTAAGTAATGCCGCGCTGGCGACACTCTTCCACATCATATTTGGGGGGCTCAAATTCGTAGTCTACGAATTCCAGCAAAGAAGAGCCGGCAAAATCCGAAATCGGGAAGACCGATTTGAACACTGCCTGAATGCCTTCTTCAGGGCGCGCACTGGGATCAATACCAGCTTGCAGGAAATGATCATACGATGCCTTTTGAACCTCGATAAGGTTCGGCATAGTTGCCACTTCACGAATAGAACCAAAAAATTTACGAACTTGCTTGCGACCAGTATATGTCTCAGCCATTTGACACCTCATGTCGTCCGATAAACACATGTCTTTTCCAGACAATTGTTCAAAAAACCCACTGCGGACTGGTGGTGGGCCCTCAAAACATTTGTCTACTTCGGCACACACCCGAAGCCAGAGACACATAAAAGCGCCTTACAACAGCGCTTCAAACAGAATAAAGCCGGGCCACAAAATCCATCAAAAATGAACTTTGTCGGCCCGGTAGTTTATTAAACTGCGAACTTATTTGAGTTCGACAGTTGCACCAGCAGCTTCAAGCTTTTTCTTAACTTCTTCTGCTTCGTCTTTAGAAACGCCTTCTTTAACTGCTTTTGGAGCAGCTTCTACAAGGTCTTTAGCTTCTTTCAAGCCAAGTCCGGTGATSGCACGGACTTCCTTGATAACGTTGATTTTCTTTTCGCCAATGCCAACCAGCATRACGTCAAATTCAGTTTTCTCTTCNANANCAGCTTCGCCAGCACCGCCAGCAGCAGCANNANCAGCAACGGGAGCKGCAGCAGAAACGCCCCATTTTTCTTCGAGCAKYTTGGAAAGCTCAGCAGCTTCCAGAACGCTAAGGCTAGACAGGTCTTCTACGATTTTATCAAGATCAGCCATTTTATTTTCTTTCAAGTTTGGTTTGAACCATGTGAGTTGAGTTGCTTACGGCCTTACGCCGCTTCATTCTTTTCGGCATATGCCCCAATAACGCGTGCCACTTGCGTAGCAGGTGCGCTGAGAACAACAGCGATGCGTGTAGCTGGTGTACTAACCATACCCACGATTTTCGCACGCAATTCATCAAGAGACGGCATGGTAGCAAGTGCTTTCATACCATCAGCATCGAGACTGGTTGCACCCATCRCGCCGCCGAGAACGATAAGYTTWTCGTTCKYYTTRGCRAATTCKGCTGCAACCTTTGGCGCTGCGACCGGATCTTCCGCATAAGCGATCAGGGTAGGTCCCTGAAACAGATCCGACATACCTTCAGCGTCGGTACCTTTAAGAGCGAGCTTGGCAAGGCGATTTTTTGCAACTTTGACAGATGCACCTTGTTCACGCATTTGACTACGCAAAGTAGTCATCTGTGCAACGGTGAGTCCGGCATATTGAGCGACAACCACACTGCCTGATGCGTTAAACACATCACTCAGCATAGAGATCATTTCGGATTTTTCCGCTCTATCCATTGCTTCTCTTCTCTTGTTTGACCTCAAGACACGAATGCCAAGGGGCCGGTTACGGTTGTTATATCTGCAGGCCCGAAGGCTCACYGAYATAACGCGACTTCCTGCCCCCTCTTGCGAGGTTTTTGGTTCAAACCGAATGGGCCTAGCAAAAGGCTAAATTCGGTTTTTCCCATCTGTGCGGGCCAATTTTAAGCAAAATCTACAAGAAGCAAATTCTACACCAGCAGTCTTGGACAGGTGGCCATCTTCAACACGTTCAAAGATGGCACCAACCCCGCCAGAGAACCGGCGGGGAATTTCAATAACTCAGATCAAGCCTTGTTRAGGCTTGCAGGGTCGATGTGAACACCAGGACCCATTGTCGATGTCAGTGACACACGTTGAATGAAAGAGCCTTTAGCGCCTGTTGGGCGCGCTCTGCCAACCGCAGTGGTAAAGGCAGTAACATTCTGCAAAATGGCGTCTTCGGTGAACGAAGCCTTGCCAATGCCTGCATGAATAATACCAGCTTTTTCAACACGGAACTCAACAGCGCCGCCTTTAGCTGCCAAAACAGCTGCGGTGATATCCATTGTCACTGTGCCGACTTTTGGATTTGGCATCATGCCGCGTGGGCCAAGAACCTTACCCAAGCGTCCAACCAATGGCATCATGTCAGGKGTYGCAATACAACGATCGAAATCRATATTGCCCTTCTGAACTTCTTCCATCAAATCTTCAGCGCCAACAACTTCTGCGCCAGCTGCACGGGCTTCATCAGCCTTAGCATCTTTTGCAAACACACCAACACGAACAGAACGGCCGGAGCCACTAGGCAGATCAACCACACCACGGACCATCTGGTCTGCATGGCGAGGATCGACGCCCAAATTCATAGCAATTTCGATGGTTTCATCGAATTTTGCATTCGCATTATTCTTGACCAGCTTTACAGCTTCTTCAAGAGTGTACAACTTGTTGCGATCAACGGTTTCAGCGTTGTTGCGTGTACGTTTTCCAGCTTTTGCCATGTTCTTACCCCGATACTTCCAAGCCCATGGAACGGGCGGAACCAGCCACCTGCTTCATGGCAGCTTCGATATCATTTGCATTCAGATCAACCATTTTAGCTTCAGCGATTTCGCGCAGATCAGCCTGAGTTACGGAACCCGCAACAGATTTACCTGGGGTTTCGGAGCCCTTCTTCAATTTCGCTGCCTTTTTCAAAAGGAAGGAAACCGGAGGTGTCTTCATGATAAAGGTGAAAGACTTATCCTGGTAAATGGTCAGAACAACCGGAATCGGCTGGCCTTTTTCCATTTCCTGCGTTTTGGCATTAAATGCCTTACAGAATTCCATGATATTAACACCGCGTTGACCCAATGCAGGGCCAATAGGCGGTGATGGATTAGCGGAACCAGCGGGTACCTGCAATTTCAGGTATCCAGCAACTTTCTTCGCCATAATTCACTCCATAGTTTGCCAGCAATGCTGGCGGTTGGGTGTTCGTGGTACGGAATAGCAATCGGTGTGGCTCACCAACAGCACCTCCCACGAGGAATAACCAGGGTCTTGTGCTCGTTAGAGCTTTTCAACCTGGCTGAATTCCAGCTCGACCGGTGTCGGTCTGCCGAAAATAGAAACTGCAACTTTAAGCCGTGAACGTTCTTCATCGACTTCTTCAATATGGCCGCTAAACGAAGCCAAAGGACCATCGGAAACACGCACCTGCTCGCCAATTTCGAAACTGATGGAAGGACGTGGACGGTCCACACCTTCTTGAACCTGCTGCAAAATGCGCATGGCTTCAGCTTCAGGTATCGGCATTGGTTTATTACCCGAACCCAAAAATCCGGTCACTTTCGGCGTATCTTTGATCAAATGGAAAGCCTGATCTGTCAGGTCCACTTTGGCCAAAATATAGCCAGGGAAGAATTTGCGCTCAACGTCKACCTTACGGCCACGACGCACTTCAACAACCGTTTCGGTCGGAACAACAATTTCTTCAAATGCATCTTCAAGCCCAGCGAGCCTAACCCGCTCCATAATGGCAGCAGCCACTTTGTTCTCAAAGTTTGAATATGCTTGAACGATATACCAGCGTTTTGCCATAATTTGTGCCTCCCTTAGCGACCGAGTGACAGCAGCAAGCCGACACCCCAGCCCAATATTTGGTCTGCAACAAAGAAGAAAATGGCGGCCAAAAACACCATGATAAACACCATCACTGTTGTGATGAGGGTTTCACGGCGCGTGGGCCATACGACTTTCATTACCTCAGAACGAACTTGCTGAAGAAATGTGAAGGGATTTGTTTTTGCCATAGAGCGCTCAAATAAACCATGCACGCATGCAAGGCAAGCGTACGGGTCTGTATTAATCTTTTCAACGTTGATGATCGCCATATAAGACAGCAATCGTGCAGATACAAGCGAATATTTTTTAATGATATTCGCTTGTATCCAATTCTTGGCAGGGGCAGCAGGATTCGAACCCGCGACCTACGGTTTTGGAGACCGCCGCTCTACCAGCTGAGCTATACCCCTAAACTAAAACTTCTACTCGATGATAGAAGCAACGATGCCGGCGCCAACTGTACGGCCACCTTCACGAATGGCGAAGCGAAGACGCTCTTCCATTGCGATCGGCACAATCAAC
>NVXB01000128.1 GCA_002746425.1 Hyphomicrobiales bacterium
TGATACTCAAAAAGACCGGGTTTGAGCATGTGAGCGGGGCCGGGGTGGGGTTTTCATTTCTGCGCGATATTTACAGTCTGGCCCGCGAAGTGCCTGCGTTTGTGGTTTATGCTTGCTGCAAAGTGCCGTGAGTTTGCGTTAGCTGGCTTTTTTCTGCCGCGATACCAGAAAAACGCCAAACACAGTGAGGCCCATGCCGGTAAATTCGATGGGGCCAAGGACCTCGCCAAACAGGAAATAGGCCTCGATCGCGATTACCGGCGGTATGAGATAAATCAACGTTGCCGCGCGCGACACCGCGCCCTCGCGAATGAGGATAACCAGCAAGCCAATGGCACCAAAGGACAGGCCGAAGACCGACCAGGCCATTGCGCCGATAAGCTCTGGCACCCAGATAAATTCAAAGTTCTCAAGCAGCAAAGCCGCGGGCAGCGTGACCAAAAAGGCACCCAGATATTGCAGGGTGGTGATGGTGCGTAAATCGCCGCTTTGCAGATAACGCTTTTGATAAACCGTGCCCAGTGTGACCGACAGCATGGCAATGAAATTGATGGCGATCAGCAATGTCCAGTTGATGCCATCTGCTGTGTTTCCGCCAAGATCGCCAAGTAATTTGGGGGCCAGAGCCACCAACAGGCCAATGAACCCGATGCCAAGGCCAATCCATTGTTTGCCGGAAAGGCGCTCGCCGACCATCGCACCGGCGATAAAGGCGGTCATGAGAGGTTGCAGGGCGGCCATCATGCCGGACAGCGATGAAGGCATTTGATTGTCGAGTATCCACCACACGCCGCCGAGATAAATCGCGTGCAGGAATATGCCTGAGGCGATGGCGTGCCAGAACAGATTGCCGCGTGGCCATTTGGCTTTGATGAACACGCAAAACAGTGCCAGCAACAAACCGGCAATGGCAAATCTAACGGTTAGATAACTGAGTGGCTGAGTAAAGGGGCTGGCAAACTTTGCGACGATCCAGCCGGTTGACCAAATAAGGACAAACAGCGCCGGGTAGACAAACGTAAGTCGTATGCTGTTCAACGCACTGCCACGTTAGCCAGAAGTCACCTGCGGTGGCAGATTAGCTCCAGCCACCCTTATGAGTTCTGTAGAAGATATGAGTGCCGATTTTGGTCATGCGCTTCATTTTTCTTGCCCATTTGGGCTTCACGTAAGTGGCATGATAATGGGTGGAAGAACCGACAGCTTTCAGCCAAGTTTTGCCGCGGGTTACGCTCTTGGCAACTTTGGCAGCTTGCTTGTAGGATTTTTTGTCCTTGATGCGATCACGAATACCATCGCAAGCGAAGGAGAACTGGCAGCGATTGCGCCATTTTTTGTTCTGGTAGACCACACCGCAAATCGTAGATGGATAGGCCGGTGCTTTAACCCGGTTGAGTATAACCTGAGCGACAGCGGCTTGGCCTTTTTTAGACTCGCCGCGCGCTTCGAAATAAACGGCAGCAGCAAGGCAGCGCTGTTCGCGGCGCGAATAAGCCGCACGCGGTAATTTGTTTGTCACCCACCAATGGGCACCAGGGTTTAGGCCAGCGCGGCGCACTTTAACGGTTGCAATGCCACCCTTTTTGGATTTTGGGATGGCATCCAAATTAGGTCTGGAAACTGGAATACGGCCAGCAATTGAGATTTTTACCGGAGCGTTTTTGACCAACAGTTTCTTTGCAACAGGTGCAGGGATTTTGGTCTTGCCTGATGTCAGCGACGCAGTTTGAACAGACGCGGTGGTCACAGGATCAATAACCGGCAGATCCGCAACTTGCTTGGTGATAACCGGCGCAAGGGGCTGCGATGGCATATTAAGTACCACAGCGAAAGGTGATTTGAACTCATCCATGTTCTGGACGGGCGCATAGGCCAGCGCAACCTGCATGGCTTGCTGTGTTGGCGGTGCGACTTTTGAAGGCCGCGCAGCACGAACAGCTTTTGCAACCATTACGCGGGAGCGTTGACGGACAACGCCAGGTGCGTTGAAGTGGTTGGTTGCAAGATCAATTTGTGCGCTGCTGGGCCAACCGGGCGCGGCCAGTTTGGTGCGCGGCAACAAATTCTCATCAACAGAAGAAAACAAATCACGCAGCTCAAACACATTGCCGGAAAACGGCAGATCAGGATTAGGCCGGGATGCAAGCGCCGGGGTGCGCGTCATCTGCAAATCGCCCTTTGCGGCGCGATTTACGTTCTGAACCTTAACCATGCCTTCGCTTTTGGAAAGCGACTTTAGCGGTGCACCGGCATCTTCTTCTAGCGCCAGGCTTGCGGGCACTATGATGCCCGATGAAATACGTTCTGGCTGAGAAAACTGCACATTGGCGACATGGACAGATGTGCGCTCCATTGGCGTGAGCAGAATGTAGCTGTCGGCGTCGGCAAGATCGGTTGCCTCTGGAAGGCTGGATTGCGACGGCGTTGCGACAACCATAAGCATGGCCAACGCACCGGACAGGATACCACCAGCAATGCGGGCATTGCGGCGCGCAATTTGCGCATGTTCCTGAGCGCGTGCACGGGCTAGCTTTTGTGCCCTTGAGCCAGTAGCAATTTTCTTTTTTGTAATGGAAGGGTGATCTGTGTCCTGCTTACGAATAGCGGGAACAGGAAGTCCATCAAAAACATGGGCAGTTTTACGCGAGACAACCATCCAAAAGGAACTCCAACTCAATCCTTTTGCACGGGTATCTAAACCAAAGTCATCAACATCCCATTCATCGGATGAATCCAGCATATCATCGATATTATCTTCCGATGACAGCACTGAGACTTCGTGCAAACTTTTTGGCCACCATGGCCTCTCATTGAGCATTAAGGCTGATTAACCTTGAGTTTCAGTTAACGGAATCGCGAAAATGCAGCGACCAAAACCAACTTGCGTCTTCAAACCTTGCCGAACATGCTTGTGGAAAATCACGTATTTCCCACAAAAAAGCCACTTCCAAACTCATCTGCCCGCCCTGTTTACCGGCTATGGCAAAAATGTTTGATCAAGTGGCACTGCTCTGCATTGTTACTCCTGACAGGGGATAATACGCGTTAAAAAGAAACGCATTTAACTCAATCAACCCCAACGCCAAAACCTGAATTTTGCAAATCAATCGCACCCAGTACATTAATCGAATGTTAATCAGAGATTGGAGGATACTGCAAGTGTCAATTTCACGAGGTGTTTCATAGTGTTAACGCGGCTTTCTTGGCAGTTTCAACGATACCCCATGGTAAGCAAAGCGGCTTGCGCGGCGGCCAAACGGGCGATTGGAATGCGGTATGGCGAGCAGCTGACATAGTCCAGCCCGACGCTTTGGCAAAAGGCAATGGAGGCAGGGTCGCCGCCATGTTCGCCGCAAATGCCCAGTTTTAAATCAGGTCTTGTTGCACGTCCGCGCTGTGCGCCAATGCGCACCAATTCGCCCACGCCTTCTTGATCCAACGTGACAAACGGGTCGTGCGGAAACAGCCCTTGCGCGGTGTAGTCCCCCAAAAAGGAAGCCGCATCATCTCGGCTGATACCGTAGGTGGTTTGGGTCAAATCATTGGTTCCAAACGAGAAAAACTCTGCCGATTCTGCGATTTTACCAGCCTGTAGTGCGGCTCTTGGCAGCTCGACCATGGTGCCAACTTGATAGTCTAGCGGCTTGCCGGTTTCTTTCATCACCTCTTGCGCCACCGCATCAATGCGGCTTTTCACGGCATCCAGCTCTGCCTTTGACGCCACCAGCGGCACCATAATTTCTGGAATAATTGGCGCGCCGGTTTGTTCTGCCGCTTCGATTGCTGCCTCAAATATGGCCCGTGCCTGCATGTCTGCAATCTCAGGATAGCTGATCGCCAGACGGCACCCGCGATGGCCAAGCATCGGGTTAAACTCGTGCAGCGCTTTGGTGCGTGCTCGCACTTTTTGTGCAGAAATTTTGAGAGAATCTGCAACTTGTTCCATATCTGCATCGCTTTGCGGCAAAAATTCATGAAGCGGTGGGTCGAGCAGACGGATGGTGACCGGCAATCCGCGCATGATGTTGAACAGTTCGACAAAGTCGCCTTTTTGCATTGGCAGCAATTTATCCAGCGCCGCTTTGCGCCCGGCATTATCATCGGCCAAAATCATTTCGCGCATCGCCAAAATGCGCTCACCTTCAAAGAACATGTGTTCGGTGCGGCAAAGGCCGATGCCCTCTGCGCCAAAGCTTAACGCCATGCGCGCATCCGCAGGGGTTTCGGCATTGGCGCGCACTTTCATGGTGCGCATGTCGTCGGCCCAAATCATCAAATCGTTAAAATCTTGCGACAGTTCTGGTCGCAACATTGGCATTTCACCAGCGAGCACCTGACCTGTTGTGCCATCCACGGTGATGATATCGCCAGCTTTGAAACTTATCTCGCCCACGCTCAGGGTTTGGCTGCGCATATCAATGCGCAACGAGCTTGCACCGCACACACAGGGCTTGCCCATGCCGCGCGCCACCACGGCCGCATGGCTGGTCATGCCGCCTCTTGCGGTCAAAATGCCCTGGGCGGCATGCATGCCATGGATATCTTCGGGGCTGGTCTCGGCGCGCACCAGAATAACTTTGCGCCCCTGCGCCAGGGCGTCTTGTGCCTCATCAGAGGTGAAAACGATTTCGCCGCAGGCCGCGCCAGGCGAGGCTGGCAGGCCTTTGACAACAACATCGCGTTTGGCCGATGGATCGATTGTGGGATGCAGCAATTGGTCCAGTGCTGCCGGGTCAATGCGTTGCACGGCTTGCGCACGGGTGATCAGGCCCTCGTCGGCCATTTCGATGGCGATTTTCAGCGCAGCTTTGGTGGTGCGTTTGCCAGAACGGGTCTGCAACATCCACAATTTGCCATCTTCAATGGTAAATTCCAAATCCTGCATGTCGCAATAATGCGCTTCCAACTGGTCGCATATGGCGGTGAATTCAGCGAATGCGGCGGGCATTTCTGCCTCAAGCGAGGGTTTGTCTGATCCGCTGGCAAGGCGAGCTTTTTCCGTCAAATCCTGCGGGGTGCGAATGCCGGCAACAACATCCTCGCCCTGCGCATTGATCAAAAACTCGCCATAAAGCGCTTTTTCGCCGGTTGATGGATTGCGAGTAAAAGCAACGCCGGTGGCAGAGTTTTGGCCCATATTGCCAAACACCATGGCCTGCACATTAACCGCCGTTCCCCAGCTTTCAGGAATATCATTAAGCGCGCGATAGGTGATAGCGCGGGCGGCCATCCAAGATTGGAACACAGCGCCAATACCGCCCCATAGCTGATCAAACGGATCTTGCGGAAACGGCGCATCCAGCTCGCGCTCAACCAGGGTTTTGTACTCGGCGACGATTTTCTTCCAGTCATCGGCGCCCATATCGGCATCAAGAACATAGCCCGCGCTGTGTTTAAAATTCTCCAACAGGTCTTCAAATTCATAGTGATCAAGGCCGAGCACCACATCACTATACATCTGAATAAAGCGGCGATAGCTGTCATAGGCAAAGCGCGTGTCGCCGGATTGGGTCGCCATGGTTTCAACGGAAATATCGTTAAGGCCAAGGTTAAGCACCGTATCCATCATGCCGGGCATCGAGGTGCGCGCACCGGAGCGTACCGAGACCAAAAGGGGATTGGCATTATCGCCAAAACGCCGCGATGTCAGCTTGGATATGGTAGATAGCGCCGCATCAACTTGCGGTTTGAGCGTGTCGGGGAATTGTTTGCTATTGGCATAATAGTGGGTGCAAACTTCGGTGGTGACGGTAAATCCGGGCGGAACGGGCAAGCCCAAATTCGACATTTCTGCCAAATTAGCACCTTTGCCACCAAGCAAATTGCGCATATCGGCCTGGCCATCAGCCTGACCATTTCCAAACTGGTAAACCCACTGTGCCATAACATCTCCTCAGATATTGCAAAGCGTTTAGTTGGCAATATTCCTAAACAGCAAATTGTTGCATTGCAACATGGAATTGGTGTGGGCCCTGTTTTGTGACTTGAAGGCGTAAAGCAGCACCCTATTGCCGGGTGAAGCTTACCACATTATCCCAGCTATTGGCATGATTGAGCACGAATCCGGATGCAAACAGTTTCGCATAAAGTGGCGCAAGTGCTTTGTCGCCGACAATGTGCGGGTGCAGCTCGGCAATGATTTTCTCAATGCCATCAAACTGCATGCGCTCTACAATTTCGACCTCTGCGCCCTCAACATCTAACACCAGCGTGTTGGGGCGAAACTGTTTCACAACATCAAGAATATCGTCGCATTCAATGCTTATTTCTGTTGTTTGAGTGCGCTGCCGTGAGCTGGAGGATAATACGTTTTCGTGGTTGAAAAACGAGATCGACCCATTGGTGTCGCTCAGTGCTTTATTGCGCACTTCAAAGGTAAAACCATTGGCTTGTCGGTTTGCATTAAAAAGCGCATAGGAGCGGGGCGACGCCTCATAAACGATCAGGTTTTCATTGCCAACGATTTCGGCAATTGTCATGGAAACAAGGCCCAAACCGCCGCCGCCTTCCAGCACTTTATCACCGGGTTTAATCAGGCGTTTGATGATGGCGCGTTCAACATCTTCATAGTCCGAGCGCCACAAAGCACGGCGCAGGCCCTTGGTCATTGTTGCACTGTCAATGGCGAGGGTTTTGCCGTCGACAACAACCTGTTTCTTGCTGTTAAACCGGCGCATTCTTGCTGATAGCCAGGAAACGGATTCAGCCTGAATGGCTTTCTTTAAAGAAGGAATAGGCATTTTGAGGTATCGCAAATTGATAAAAATTACAGTGAATATATACTATGTAAAATTTATCAGTATTGGAACGCAACAGAATTCCAGCTTTGCCCAGAAATTCGAGACGGGTTAGGCAGGATTAACGCGGATTAAAGTGGGCTATCCCACGGTCTTGTTCAATGTCATCAAATCGCTAAAACAATCCAGATATTCCGCGACAATTTTGTCTTTGGAAAATTCAGCGTTCCACTTTTCAAAGCCTGCCTGTGCATAGCTGGCTTTTAAGCCTGGATTGTCAATCAGGCTCTGAATAGCTTTTCCCAGCTTTTTTGCGTCTTCCAGCGGTACAAGTATGCCGGATTTTTCATCACTTAAAAGCCATGATGGGCCTTCAGCGGCAATCGCAATCACCGGCGTTTTTTGCGACCATGCTTCGACAACAACATTGGACAGCGGCTCATGGCGCGATGGCACGACGCAAACATCGCAGGCGGCATAAAGCGCTGCCGGATCATCGCGCCAACCCAAAAAGCGTACGCGGTCTTCAATGCCCAATCTGGTGGCTTGTGCCCGTAAATCTTGTTCAAGTTCCCCGGAACCCGCCAGCCATAAAACAGATTTTGGCACCAAAGCCACCGCATCCAAAAGCGTGTCAAAACCCTTCATCGGGTGAAATCGGCCTGCGGCATAAATAACGAAATCTTCGGGTGATGTGTTCAGCGATGTCCGGTCTAGCGGGGGCTGGCTTTCCAGCTCGCCAAAATTGGAGATGAGCTGGACGGAATTTTGCGACCAACCGCTATCTCGCACATGGCG
>NVXB01000129.1 GCA_002746425.1 Hyphomicrobiales bacterium
CCTGCTCCCGCTGTTTGCGAAAGCGAACCCAGCCGCATTTGCCGTTATTAGGATGCTCAGTGAAGTTGCCGTAGGGACCGACATAGGTGCGGCGCGTGTAATGCCGCGTTGCAAAAGGGTCATAGCCTTGTCCCTCATCAATCCAAGAGTACGACCAGATCATGTGGGGTAGGCCGAAGATCAAATAGATCAACAAAATCGTCACTGGGACAATCACCCAGATGAAATAACTGAGCCGTAAAAAACGAACGGTCATAATTCCACCTTTGGATTTGGAGGAAGAATGCCGCCCTCAAGCGGATTAATGGCAAGGTCATAGCAATATGGGGCAATTTCGTTTTGGAATAATTTGCGACAATGGATGAAGCCGACATTTTTGACATGAATAATTTGATGCGTTGGATCAAGGTTCATGAGTTCTGTTGCGGTTAGAATACGTTCCTTGCCGGTGTTATAATTTTCATTCAAATCCAGTTTGTCTGAACTGCCACCGATGGAATGGGAGACATTTTGTTCCTCACCCATGGCGCGGGAAACACGTTCCGCTTCTTCAAAATTGGTAAAACTGAGCCATTGTTTGACCGGACAGTTTTCTTCCAATATCGCGGTTTCTTTGACGCCATATTTACGCTCAATATCAATACGAGATTGTGCGATATATAAACTGCGACCACCGTAGGAACGCTGAATTG
Source organism: Hyphomicrobiales bacterium (assembly GCA_002746425.1). Lineage (GTDB taxonomy): Bacteria > Pseudomonadota > Alphaproteobacteria > Rhizobiales. The sequence goes on from NVXB01000129.1 coordinate 693, forward strand.
TAACCCGTTCAATGGCAGGTTTTAGCGGCGCATTGCAAAGTTCATCCAAGATATAGAGCGCATTGCCCGATGTACCCGAAAGCTGGGCATCCATGAAGGAATTAAAGTGGAGTGCATAATGCGCGCCAAGGCGCGCGGTGTGACGTTGCGGCTGCACCAGACAAAACACGAAGGCCTGATCGATAATTTCATCATGAGTTATATTGGCAAAACTTCCCGCATTGTGRAGYGTGGAATTGGGCTCAAATATYCGAAGCGCGGTTAGGGCWGCACGTATATGCTGGAAGTAATGTTCRGGATCATTATTGCGCATATCAATGGATTGYTGCGCGCGTGATTTTAARGCKGGATCACCTTCTTCGGCAGCGATTTCAACAGCGCTTTTCCAAATGTCAGGATTACTCATGAGTGCGTAGAGCGCCCCTGGCGTTACCATGYCCGGTGACCTAACAGAATGCGAATGCCCAAATCCATTTCCTCRCGCGGCACATCACGAAAATATTGGTTYTTACTATCGCCTTGTGGTTCGGGAATAATGGCCTGAACCGCAGTTTCGATTGAGTAAAGAAGGTCGCTTTCATTMCGCTCATTGGTGGAGACAATCGAACCGAATGCATTGAGGGAATATCGGTGCGGATAATCWGCGCCCARCACATGAAAGTCATCGAGAACGCCAAAATTWCGCCCATGCTTGRTGCACATATCTGCAATTTGYGYRGCGATCTCACCATCCTTCACATCATTGATGATAAGCGCGAGTGATTTATCAGGCAGCAAAGATTGAATGGCAGGAACGACGACGGAGGTAGTTTTGGCCGCGCCGGTTGCGCCATAAATAATTGATGAAGTGGTGGGATAAGGATCAAACAGGACTTCGCCTGTTTTTAAAATTCCTAAAGTGCGTGCGCCTTGATTGGTCATTTGATCATTCCTGCTTTTTTCATGGCATCAAGTGATGCCATTTTTGAAGATTTGGGTTTATTGCCCTGTGCCATGTATTTGCTGAGCGTTTTGTCGCGCTGATAGAGTTTGGCCATGGTGCGCAAGGCATCGAAGGCAACACCGATGGCGGCGAGCCCCATGCAGATGCTGATGAAACCAAAACCCCAATATTTGGGATGGGACGGCCAGCTATAAAAGGCGATGAGCGCGCAAGTCAGCGCGAACAAAAGCTTGATGTTGATTTGATAAATTGTGCCGTGAGAGTCTTGAAACGCCTTCATGATGCACCGCCCAAATCATGCTGGCTGATTTTTTGAATGATCTTGGAGCGGATGATGTTCAGGGATTTATACTGACCCCAGATCACGCCGGAAAGCTCGCTGCCCCGTAAATCCCGCGAGAGAAGTTTTAATTGTCCCGTCTGGTAGCCTGCGATAATTGCCGCGCTCGACAGTCCGATGATGGTTGCAATCTCGACGGGATAGAGAAGATCGCCAAAGGCCGCGCTGAAACCGGCAAACGAGCACCCAAGCAATACGGCCGCACCAAAAAACGGTCTGCGAACACTCACCACCGATAAATTGGAGAGTAAATAGGAATCGCGGTGGGTGTTGACGGCATTGCCGTCCAGATTTACGGAACCAAAAATCATGATCTTATCCCTTCATGGCGCAGAGCGGAGAGCGCAACGCGGTTTCAAGTTCGAACTGCACGTTCTTGATGGCAGGTGGAGTTATGGTGCGGATTGATCCGGCATAGATCGCCCAGGGGATGCGGTTCTTTTCCAATGTCACCGACATGGCACAACCGCAGCGCGATCCTATTTTTGATGCCGCAAACGAGAGCCGCTTTTGTTGCAATGCCTGCACGCGGCGTTTTTGGGCATTAAGCTGATCCAGCATTGGGAAATTGAATTGCGGATTCCCGTGCCTGCGACACACCCTTTTTCCTTCTGCACCGAATAGACCAAGAATTGAATTGCAATCAAGTTTGGGTATGAAAGTTGGTGCAGGCTCTCGCGCAATCATTTCGGATTTGAGAGCCGCGTGACATTGCAGCTCCCAGTTTGATTTGTTGATTGTCCGCTCGCCGACAACCTGCCCAGTGATTAATACCGAAACACCAGCATAGAGAAGTGCGGCAATAACGATCCCGCCACTAAGAGGTAGGCTGTTTGTATCAAATGGCATGGGTCAGCCCTCCCTTTTACGGCGAGGGCGATTATGTGCGGGGTCATAACGCCGCTTGTTCGTTGTTTGCGAACTTTTGTCATCTTGATTGTCGGAAGGGATAACGATCAAGCCGCCAAACCCATCATCGTCTGGCTTGACTTCAGTATGCTCAGCTTTGGCGAGTTCTTCTCTGATCCGCGCCCAATAAAGTGTAAAAAAGGTGTAGATCCATAATGTCAGAGGAAAAACCAATTCTATGACGAATACGACCGCTGCAATGGGTAAGAAATGCCTAAGATATTTGAACGTATCCGCAACGCCAGTCTTGCCAGGGAATATGATTGAGGCCTTCTTACCTTGCTCAATATCTCCCAGTACGGCTTCGAGGCTTCGACCATGTGATCTCAAGATATCATTCAGGCGTGCCGTTGCCGTTGGGCGATTTAGTATTTCAACACCCGATTGGAGTTCATTGGCGTAGGCATTCAGCAAGGAAATTGGCAGGGCTTCATCAAGGTCGCTCAGGGCTTGGCCAATTTCGGCATCTATTTTTTGAAGCGCGGTCCGTTTTTCTACAATGGTTTTTTCTTCATTGCCGAGCGTCTTTTGGTAATTTGCCAGCAATCCATTCAAACGGAACAATGTTGATTTGCGTTTGGCTTCACCCGCAGTGAATTGCTCTTTGATGCCAGTTGCACGAGCACTTTTATCTTCCAGTATTCTCGTGATCGTACCGCGACCACCTTGGCCACGACCGGAAACGCATGACGTTTGGAATTCGCAAAAGGCCTTCAATTTAAGGTCAGTGGCGATGGATTGTATTGCAGGGCCACTCTGTCCTGCCTTTGTCACAATCTGGTTTCGATAGGTGATAAACTGGGAAAGCTCTATCCCATATTCCTGCAATCTCAACTCGGCAATACTGCCAATTGTCAGCCCTGCGAATGTTGAGGCAAAAAGCCCACCTCCCACGATCAACATGGATGCAACACTTGTCACACCAGCACCGACAAAATTTATAGCGGTGAGTGGCGCACCTTTTTCTATTGCAAGACGATTTACACCGTAGGCAACGGTTGTAGCAGCGGCGGCAATGAGAAGAGCTTTACCAATGCCAAGCCAGCTATCATCACCAACAAGGTTTGGCATTGCCATCGCAAGTAATATGCCAGAAAATATTGCTGTAAGAAGAATGAGAATTTTGTCGAGTGGTTGCTTTGGCCGGTTAGCCACGCTTAAACTTTTTTCGCTGTTGGGTTTGTTTTGATTGCTCATGGTCTTTCCTTTCGGGTTAGGCGGCCTCATTCATGGCAATGCCGCAACTACCGCACACAAGCGGCGCTGAAGGTTTTGCCCATGCGTTAAGACCGCATTCGTCACAGGTGAATTTCACCCGATCTTTTTTCTTCTTGGGAGGAGCTGTCTCATCATCATCTTCTTCTGATTGATCGTCAGATTGTGGAAGAAGACGGTCGCACCAGTTGATCTTGAAACCTGATGCCAGCAGCTCTTTGCAATCGAGATCAAACTGGCCACCTTCAATGATGATGTGGGTGACGCTATAGCCAGTTTTTTTGCCACCGGGCAGACCAGTGCTGGTTGGAAGCAAACCGACTTCTTCCATTTTCTTTACCCAGACCAGATCGTGATAGCCGTTCGCGCCTTTGCCGCCGCCTCTGTTTAGTGGCGCAAGAGCGTGTCGCCACAAATGGCACATCTCATGTAAAAGGGTGGACAGCGCTTCTGCATCACCGCGCGATTGCATATAAATCGGGTTCATTGCTATCTCATGCGCAATTATCCCGGAGCGGCTTTCAAACCGCTCACCGCAAAAATATCCAAGTATGTTTTTGTGGCGCGTAAAGGTCAGGATGCAATCTGGAAGATTTCCGCCAAACAGTCTGTCATTGAAAAAATCCATTGCAGCGTACAAATCGGCATAGGCTTCAATGGTGAGGTTTTGATCCTGTGAGTTAGATCGTACGACCGAACTGAACTCATTTGATGAGAGGCTATCAAATGAGAAAACACTTTTTACTTCTTTTTCTGATTTGTCTGAATTGGTCATTACCGTTCATCATTCTTTTTTCGATGCGGGTGGAATCACCTGCTTTTGCTGTTAAGGTTCGCGGAATTCCGCCACCCTTCATGCTGGGTAGATTTTCATATTTTGCTGGGAAGAGATGCAAAAGGATGCAAAATGTGTCAGACAAGCCCGATCAAACGGAATCTGAACCACAGTTTTTCTCACAGTTTGTGAAAGACAGTGCGCTCAAGATTTTGATTGATTACCAGCGCGATACTGGCCGCATGTGGCAAAAAATACGTACCGAAATTATCAATGTCACTGGCGCAGAAGCGACCGTGCACGCGCCCATCATTACCCGCCAAGATTTGGAGAGTTGGTCAAAACGAAAGAACATTCTTGGAGACGAGAAATTCAAATGGGTGTTCAGATTTTTAACCCACCCCGATACGCTTGCCCGACCAGGATTTTCAAAAGCGCATGACTTAATGGATTTTGGTTTGATTAAGCGCATGGGCGGTGCGTTTCAGGATTTTTTCGATGACCATGCCATGTCCGGCTATATTCGGCGCATTCCCCTAAGTGAAGATATTGATGCCGAAACAGTCGAACGGCGCATGAATGGTTTCGAAGGATGCTTTACCGGTAGCGATAAAACCCAGGATTATTGTTTGTCCCTCGAACGGTTTCGCCAAACCAACTTTTTCATTTGTCATTTCTTCTCATGGCCAATTAATGGCTTTGGTGAAATTTTTGACTGGGACATTGATCGTTTCAGCGGTTTTTGTACCATTGGCAATCAGATCAGATTGCACACAAAAGCTGTGATGGTTTCAACCGTCCGTGACATGTATGTGGTTCCCAAGATTGATCACAGTACCGATCAGGTTGACACACTGAATTTGATTTTGCATTCGCTGACATATCAGGCGATTGAAAATGTGGTTTTTGATAAGTTTGAAGCGGCACACAAGCGGCTCAAATATATTGACCCCACCGCTCATACACTTCTGCTGGAAAGAACCACTGACAGCCAACTTACGGAATTCATTGATCAATTCCGTTGGAATTTAGTATTATGAGTCAAAACCCACTTAAAAATGTTGCTGGAAAGGATACAGGTTTTGACGGATTGGACCCTGACATAATTAGAGGTGCGAAAAACAACGATATTTCGGAAGTTCGTGCCGCATTAAAAATAGATTGGAAAGTTATAACTAAACGAGACCTGACATTTAAAATGTCAGCGCTTCATTATGCCGCCGCAAGAGGCAATTCAAGCATGGTGTCATTCCTACTTGAACAGAAAGGCGCGGATATCAACCTGAAAGATCGCTGGGGACGCGATCCGCTTGATGTGGCAATTCTTTCAGGAAATCAAGATATTATCGATGACATGTTCAAGTTTCGTCACGGTGAAGAACCTGATGAAAATGATCCTGAGCCTGAACCACCCTTGCCATCTGGTGACATCATTACATTAAAACCCCAATAGCCTAGCTGTCCGAGCGGGCTCTATTTCACCAAACCCGATAATCGGTTTCGTCCCATTCGGGTGACGATCCCTGACAGGTAAGAATTGTGGTGGCGGCAGAAATGCCGCCGCGTATTTGTCTGACGCGCGTGGTCACGCGCTAGAACCCATCTTTCCAGCTTACATCAAAACCGAAGACGCGCTGCTGTTGGTCAACAATCTTCCGCCGTTTCACGGTTCCCGAGAAGAGTGTTGACCAATCTCCGGTGTTTGAACTCCCGTCCAACCCCATCCTCGTTTCACTCGTCCTGGCTTTTAAAGTTGGACGCTCGCCGCTGGGCAAGGGTTCATGCGCAGTTTTCAGGTTTGAAGGTTTCGCTTTTTAAAACCAAAACAAGCGAGGAAAAAATGACAAAATTACATGCACAGCCCTATGACATTTCAGCAACCGGATTTTATTTTGATAGCGCGGAGGAATACGCGCTAAAAGTTGCCAAGGCCAAAAATGATTATGGCGATCCTGTAGAAGAATTTGAAATTCAATTTATTGATGGTGAAAATATTGATTGTGAACTGGCGAATGCATGGAACATAAATCAGGCTAATTTTGATGGATTTTTTGATTTCGTGGATAGGTGGAATGATGATCAGAAAATACGCTACATCATCGCCGTTGGTGAATGCGGTTATGCCAGATGGCATGGGGTGGTTCCGTTGGTTTGGTAACATCAACCTCTACATGGAGGTATTGAGTTGGGACAAGGTTTTGCGAGACGCAGAGATGCGTAACAGTGTCTTCTTCCACAAACTGGGGATTGACTAAACCATGCAGAATTTAAAATTTTTGTACGGCTATCACGCCCCAAGAATTCAAACATTAGGCAACTGTAAGAATCGCGTGTCTAATGGGCGTTCGAATTTAATCAGTCAGTTTAACTGGAAAAACATGAAACA
>NVXB01000019.1 GCA_002746425.1 Hyphomicrobiales bacterium
AGTATGCCGGATTTTTCATCACTTAAAAGCCATGATGGGCCTTCAGCGGCAATCGCAATCACCGGCGTTTTTTGCGACCACGCTTCCACCACCACATTGGACAGCGGCTCATGGCGTGATGGCACGACGCAAACATCGCATGCGGCATAAAGCGCGGCCTGGTCATCGCGCCAACCCAAAAAGCGTACGCGATCTTCAATGCCTAATCTGGCAGCTTGCTCCCGCAAATCTTGCTCTAACTCCCCGGAACCTGCTAGCCAAAGAACAGATTTTGGTACCAAGGCCACCGCATCCAAAAGCGTGTCAAAACCCTTCATCGGATGAAACCGGCCCGCGGCATAAATAACGAAATCTTCGGGTGATGTGTTCAGCGATGCCCGATCTAGCGCGGGCTGGCTTTCCAGCTCGCCAAAATTGGAGATGAGCTGGACGGAATTTTGCGACCAACCGCTATCTCGCACATGGCGTACCAAATCCGGCGTGTTGCAAATGATGTGATCGAACCCTTTATAGTGACGCAAAGGGTAGTAACCGCCGAACCGCGCCATTCGTATGTAATTGCCTTTGGGCACTCTGCGTGCCGCACGGCTCATCCAAGCCATAACAATAGTTGGCTGATATTGGCGCAAAATCTGGCGAAATTTTATTCTGGCCATCCAGTCAGCAGGGCCACTGCCAAAATCCAGCTGTGTGACATCGCAGCCCAGTGACTTCAGGTCGTTATTGCGGGCTTCATCCCGGGCGATAACCAGTTTCTGTGTGATATTTGTTTTGCCGATTTTACTGGCAGCRCTGAATGCGCCGGCCAGCTTGACGAAAAACCGTTCGGCCCCGCCCTGAGGTTCGCCAACAATGACCTGAAGCAGGCGAATATCTGATTTATTGCTCATCCAGCACAAATTGCATAATTGATGGGTGCAAACAACCAAGCAATTTGTCGATTTTGCGCATTGCTAGGCGGGGAAGAGGGCTTTATTCAAGAGRCATGACGGTACAACCATTTTTCGCATTCGACCCTGCAAACATCCGCCGTGCCCTAAAGGGCATCAGCGATGTTATTTTGATTGCGGGCCCTGCCGGAGCCGGGAAAACAACGATCGCGGCCAATATTATCTCGGGCGAAATTGCATCACCTTTCACGACAAAACATCTTGAGGCGATTTCGCGAACCGATTGCAAATCCCTGCCAGATAAAAACTTTGCGCCGGGCGGTCTTGTCGTCGAATTTGCCATCAACAGGCTGCACGACCCGGATTTTGCCAATTATGTCATCTCGCTGATCGATCATATTGCTCAGAACGCCAACATTCAGGAAGCCTATGTCATCGAGCTTGGCCGTGCGGAGTTGATAAAGCGCTATATCAGCCGGATGAAACCCATGCATTTTGTGCATCTGGGAAAGCTGAAATCACTGCTGGGCTACATGTTCAGTTCAGATTTTTCCGAGCGCACAGATATTTGGCATAAAATTGTGCAAGAGCGCGGCATCCCGTGCCGGCAGATTGAGGCTATGGAATAGCTTTACATATCGCCACAGGCATGATGTGCATGCCAAACTTGTTGATATTTAGCTGTTGAATATTGGCCAATAAACCACCGGAGTTCCAGTTGCAGAACCCTCTTGCCGCGTTAATTCAGGATAAAATTGTGTCGCTGGCTGGGTCTTCGACATCTCAGCTTGCTAAGGATATCCTGGCGATGCACCCGGCAGACTTGGTGTGCACCTCAGATTTGGCATTCAAGGCAGTCGATATCCATAAATCCAACTGCCACATACATATTCTGTCCAGTCACGCCTCGCGAAAAATCCTTCAGAAAAAAACCTACAAGAAATACGCGTCAAAATATCTGCTGGTGGAAAGAAACCTGTTTAGTGTTTTTGCCAAGAATTTTCGGCTTTTTTCCAAACTGAAAAGTGTCTATTTTTATCGCGATGAACATTCTTTGGGCGGGACGATATATTATTGTTTTGAAAACAAAAAGAACCCGGAACTGAGCTCGCTCATATATTCTAATCTAAGTGCAGATGAGCTATCCGGACAGATTAAGGAAAAGCATTTTCTGACCTTGCATGGGGGGGCAGGAAGCCTCAGCCCCGTTGGAAATTGTTTTTGAAAGCCTAGGGCCAGAAACCGTCAAAGCATTGCTGGGTAAGAAATTCAGCAATCGCCAAATTCGGTTGTTTTCCCTATCCGGGATTGACGGGTATGCTTTTAATTCGGCGCCGTATTATTTTCCCAAACTGGTAAAGCAGGCTTTGGAAGAGGCCACGCGGGGCGATGATGGGATCATGTATCCAGCGGCGGATACGCGGTTGCAATTGCTGGCATTTCATATGCTTTTTCATGGCGAGCAATTTGCCAATCTGGACGATATCAGCTCTTCGAAATATTTTGGAGAACTTGCAATATTGGCGCAACAAGCGGGGCAGCCATGCCCGGTAAATATCGCGCAACTTGAAAAGCGGCTACATGAAAGCGGGCACTTTCCGAGCCGGGATTTGATCGGGTTTTACTCTCGCAATAATCCATTCGTAACCCAGCAGTATTTGCGCAAAGAATTTAAACCGGGTTTGGCAACTTTATTCATCCGCGATTTTCCTGAACAAACCACCTTGCACGAGCCGATTAAAAACTATCTGCGCAAACACTTTCAAGTGGTCGCTGAAGGCCCGATTACCAATGAGCTTGGAACGATGGTTGCGGACCAAATTCGCGGCGGCAACTGGTTCGTAAACCAAATGGCGGGTGAAGCGCCCCCAATCTATTGGTTTGTTTGCTACGACCCTGATCCGCAACGGGTAACCAAGAAGATTGCTCGCAATTATCCGACCTGTGACAATATGAGAATTGTCACCTCAAAGCGTCACCTCAGATCACTTGCGCGCGACGATGCGGGTGAAACGGTGCGCATTGTTCATGCCAGTGATAATTCAGACGATGCCTATGAAAACGTCAGAATATTGGGCCTTGAGGGCAATGAAAACATCAAACGGGTGGTTGCTGGTTTACGCATTTTCGACGTCTAAGACCATCGGCTATAACCATATTTCCAAATTCCCGTTGCAAATTCTGTTGCGGTGCAACATATTGATTGCACAAATTTTGATCAGGTGGATGTGATGGCTGTTATTAAATCAGTGGGCATTATTGGTGCTGGGCAAATGGGCGTAGGAATTGCCCATGTTACTGCCTTAGCTGGCTACGATGTTTATCTCTATGATATTTCTGAGGAAAGTGTTCATACCGGGATTGCGAACATCACCAGTAGTTTGACGCGGCAGGTCAGCAAAGGGCAGATCACGGCGCAAGAGCGCGACGCTGCTGTCGCCTTGGTTCATCCAGCGGTTACCTTGGATGCGCTGGCAGATGTTGATTTGGCGATTGAAGCGGCAACCGAAGATGAGTCGGTCAAACGCAAAGTGTTTGCGGCGCTGTGCCCCATTCTCAAGCCTGAGGCGATGATTGCCTCTAACACATCATCCATTTCAATCACTCGTCTGGCGGCTTCCACCGACCGGCCCGAACGGTTTATGGGCATTCATTTCATGAACCCGGTTCCGATTATGAAGCTGGTGGAGCTGGTGCGCGGTATCGCGACAGAGGATGAAACCTTTGATGCGGCAAAGGTTTTTGTGCGCGGCATGGGCAAAACCATCACCGTTGCAGAAGATTTYCCKGCCTTTATCGTCAACCGCATTTTGATGCCGATGATCAAYGARGCGATCTATACGCTTTATGAAGGTGTYGGCTCTGTYGAGGCGATTGATACGGCGCTGAAACTGGGTGCYAAYCAYCCRATGGGCCCGCTGCAATTGGCAGATTTCATCGGTCTGGATACATGCCTGTCGATYATGCAGGTGCTGTATGAAGGCCTTGCCGAYAGCAAATACCGCCCATGTCCTTTGCTGGTAAAATATGTGGAAGCGGGTTGGCTTGGCCGCAAGAGCAATCGTGGTTTYTAYGATTATCGCGGCGAAGTGCCTGTTCCTACACGTTAAGATAGACAGTAYGGGCYTGGYTCAGCGCGGATATTCGCGCGGACCAGCCTTGACAGAAGCGCGCTGCGTTGGCTCTTAGTGACATGACAGCCGCACGATGATGTGCACGGCATTGGAGTGCATCATTGCAGAATACCGCCGGAACCCCTTCCCAATCCTCCACTGAGACTCCAGARCGGTTTAACATTGCAGCCTATGCCGTGGGCCGCATGGCGGCGGCCAAGCCGGATAATCTGGCGCTTGCYGTCTATGATGGCAAAGGCACTGAGCCCACCGATGTATGGAATTACGCCGCGCTGGAAGATGCGGTGCTGCGCACCACCACGGGTTTGCAAAGCGCCGGGTTTAAGATGGGCGACCGGATTTTGCTGCGTATGGGCAACAGTGTGTGGTTTCCGGTTATGTTTTTCGCCTGCCTTGCGGGCGGGTTTGTGCCGGTGCCGACCTCCGACAAATTGGCCCCCGATGTGTTGGAGCATATTGCGCGTGATTGCCGCCCGGTGGCCATTGCCCATGACGGCGTTACGCCGCTGCCAGTAAACCAGTCAGGCGCCAGTATTTTTGGCCCCAATGAGCTGGATTTACTGATGCGCAGCCCGCTGGGACTTTATGCCAGAACGCTTTCTTATGATCCGGCCTATCTGATCTACACCGATGGCACCACCGCGCCGCCGCGCGGGGTTTTGCATGCCCACCGCGCCTTATGGGGCCGGTTGGAAATGCAAAAAGAATGGATGGACCTCAAGGACGGCGACAGAATTTTGCATCGCGGTGCCGATGATTGGTCAAAGGCCATCGGCTATGGCCTGATGGACCCCTTTTGCCATGGCGCGACGTGCCTGCTGATATCCACCCCGGAATTGCGCAGCGTGTTTGCCAAGGCTTTGCCTATTCTTGCCGAGTTGACCGGGGCCACAATTATCAAGGCCACGCCGGATGATTACCGCATTGCGCTGGCCAGTGGCGGTGTGAGCAAACAGGCGCTGCCAAAGGTCAGGCACTGTCTTGCGGGCGGTTCCATCCTGCCAGAAGAGGTTGCCATTGAATGGTACGCCGCCATGGGCCTGCCTTTGCTGGATGGCTATGAGCTGACCGAAATTGCCTGCCCGGTTTATTCCGGCAAGCAATGCGTTGATAAGCCGGGCACCATGGGTAAGCCGGGCAGCAATCGCCGTTTTGGCGTGTTGGCACCTGATGCGGGCCTTAAAAACCTGCCTGTAAACAAGATCGGCATCATGTCGGTTCATCGCACCGACCCGGCTTTAATGCTGGGCTATTGGAACGATGCAACGGCGACCAAAGCATCTGTGCGCGGTGCGTGGTTTTTAACCGGAGATCTGGGGCGGCGCGATCAGGATAGCTATGTTCAATATGAGGGGCGGCTGGAATCGCTGTTGAATTTGGATGGCTAYCGCTCCAATMCCGAAGAAATTGAAACGGTGCTGCGCAARCTGCCRGGYATTCTTGATGCTGCCGTGGCCGAAGGGCTGGTGCCGGGCCGYGGTAGCAAYGCGCTGATTGCCTATATTGTTGCGGAGCCGGGGGTCCAATTGGTTCATACAGAGCTGAACCGTGCCATTGCGCCGCTGCTGGTTGATTACAAACGGCCCAAAAARTGGATTGAGGTTGATGGCCTGCCCAAAACCGCCAATGGCCGYATTGCGCGCTATGCGTTGAAGCTGGCCCTGGCKGGTTAAGCTGAACCTRGCGAGTTAWGCCGAACAAAAAACCATTATCAAACCTTGGGTTGTAGATTCACCTTATATTAAGGCTCATCCTGTAACTTACCCTTATGGAACCAATGGCAATTGCAGGAATGGTCGCAGCTTCAAGTCAGGCGAAAATCGCCGGGGCGGTAGCTRCACGTATGTTGAAGGCAAAYAATGAAGTCGCCCAACAGATGGTTGGTATGCTTCAGGARAGYGCTGAAAACCTGCAAAACCTTGCTGCCGGTGTTGGCGGAAACGTTGATTTCTCCGCCTGATYGTTTTTCGAAATCGCTAGGTTTCGCTTYTGGCCMRGRYTTCGYTTYTGGYRYWGRYCAGATAGACGAYAAACAMCRCCACAATAACAGCATCAAACGCAATGGTAATCCCGGCTTTGCCCAAATAYTGGCTGCCGATGGCCAAYACCAATCCGATATATGATATTTTGCTGATRCYGACGATGATGAGTATCAGCTTGCGCTGCGCCGGGCGAAACGCGCCATAAATCAACAGGAYGCCCATYAGCGTTACCAAAACCGCCCAATTACGCACAATCAACTCAGCCAGTGGGCTGGTGGTTTGCGCGCCAAAAAAGCTCATCAAAGCTGCTTGCGGKGCAAAAGCRGCRTAGATGGTGGCGCARGTTAGCACCCCGGATACGAGCATAATCCATTTGATGACTTTATTGATCACGCTCGTCACACCTTAACTGACAGGTGTATCGATGGCGGCCCGGATAAGCGCCTTGGCATCGTCAGAATCCCAATGCGCTGGCCCGGAAAGATGCGCGATCTGACAGCCATTCTTGTCAAGAATCAATGTTGTCGGCATGCCAAAGGCGAGGCCTTTTTTCTTCAAACTGTTGAAAATGTCGGTGCTTGGATCATTGTATAAATCCAGATTGTCGACGCCAATTTCYTCAAGGAAGGAGGCTGGCCGTTCCARCCCGCGSGTATCGATGTTAACGGCCACAACTTCAAAATCTTCGCCGCCCAAATCTTTTTGCAAATTCGACAGGCTGGGCATTTCRGCGCGGCACGGYGCGCACCAKGTGGCCCAGACATTAAGCAGCACRGTTTTRCCGTTAAAATCGGCCAGAGAAATATCGCCGCCTTGCGCKGTTTTGAACGASAGRTCGCCCATATAATCCGGCGCGCTGGCAAGCTGCACGGCGGCAACATCGCCYGTAATAAGMGCATCAAGCGCGGCRTTGGTGGCATCATTTGCAGYGCAGCTTGGCGTGGAACTTGCGGCAATAACATCGGCATCTGTAGCGGTGTCATGGACAAGGCCACCTATATTCCCGTATAGGAGCAACGATCCCGCGATAGCGCCCGCCGCAGCGGCTAAAAGCAATGGTCTCATAACAACTCCTGTTGTGTTTCTTCTGCATTTACCTTGCAATCATGGGCCATTTTGCGCCGCACTTTTGAAGGGTTTAGTCCAATGTCCAGTTCCACCGAAGCACCTAACCCCACAGATAAGCCGCAAAAGAGTGCAGAGCAAGGCAGGGAAACTACGGATACCCAAACAGCCCCATCATCTAACACAATGTGGGGCGGCAGGTTTTCATCTGGTCCCGATGCCATCATGGAAGAAATCAATGCCTCAATTGGTTTCGACAAGGCTCTTTTTCGCCAGGATATTGCCGGCTCCAAAGCCCATGCCGCGATGCTTGCCCATCAGGGAATCGTATCTAAAGAAGATGTGGCAAAAATCGATCACGGTCTAAACACAATATTGCGAGAAATCGAAAGCGGGCAGTTTACCTTCTCCCGCCAGCTTGAAGATATCCATATGAATGTGGAATCGCGGCTGCGCGAATTGATCGGCGATGCCGCAGGGCGTTTGCACACGGCGCGCTCGCGCAACGATCAGGTCGCGACCGATTTTAAACTGTGGGTGCGCGATACAATAGATGCGGTCGATGGCGCGCTTGCAGGCCTGCAAAAAGTGCTGGCCGATAAAGCGCTGGAACATGCCGCCGTCATCATGCCCGGCTTTACCCATTTGCAATCGGCGCAGCCCGTAACCTTTGGCCACCACATGCTGGCCTATGTCGAGATGATCGCGCGCGATCGCAGCCGCTTTGCTGATGCGCGCAAGCGTTTGAATGAATGCCCGCTGGGTGCCGCCGCGCTGGCTGGCACTTCGTTTCCCATTGACCGGGAGATGACAGCTGACGCGCTTGGTTTTGACCGCCCAACCGCCAATTCTCTGGACAGTGTCGCGGACCGTGATTTCGCGCTGGAAGTTTTGTCGGCGGCCAGCATATCCGCCATGCATCTGTCACGCCTGGCAGAAGAGCTGGTGATCTGGTCTTCAGCTCAATTTCAGTTTGTGCGCCTGTCGGATAAATTCTCCACCGGCTCTTCTATTATGCCGCAAAAGCGCAATCCTGATGCCGCCGAGCTGGTGCGTGCCAAAATCGGCCGCATCAACGGCGCTTATCAGGCGTTGATGATGGTGATGAAGGGTCTTCCGCTGACCTACTCAAAAGATATGCAGGAAGACAAGGAACAGACCTTTGATGCCTTTAACGCGTTTTCGCTGATTGTTGCGGCGATGAGCGGCATGATGGCTGATCTGGAGCCCAACGAGAAAAACCTGCTGAAGGCAGCGGGCAGTGGCTATGCAACGGCCACTGATTTGGCCGATTGGCTTGTGCGGGTGTTGAACTTGCCGTTTCGCGATGCACACCATGTAACGGGCCGCATTGTGGCGCTTGCCGAGTCCAAGGGCGTTGATCTGCACAAGGTGCCGCTTGGCGAAATGCAGGACATTG
Source organism: Hyphomicrobiales bacterium (assembly GCA_002746425.1). GTDB lineage: Bacteria > Pseudomonadota > Alphaproteobacteria > Rhizobiales. Next base: position 8,492 of record NVXB01000019.1, read on the forward strand.
AGCCGGGCATTACCGAAGATTTGATGGATGTGTTGAGCGTACGCAAATCGGTCATGAGCCGCGTCAGCTATGGCGGCACAGCGCCAGCCAATGTGCGTAAGCAAGCCAAACGCTGGCTCAGAACGCTTAAACGCGAAGGTTTTGCGTAACTTTACAGGGCGTCATTATTTTCAACTCTCCCGGCCAAAAACCGGGGGAGCTTTTTAATGTCTAAATTACCAGGAAAATCCAAGGCCCACATTGATGACCGGGCCAACGTCACCCTCGCTGGGATTCCATGCCGCGCCATATTTGAGCGCCAGGCTTTCCAAAATTTGTGATTGTCCGCCAAGGGCGACAGAATAGCCGTAACCATTGTAACCAAACCCGACACCAAAGGTGTGGTTTTTTCCGGCCTGGGGTGTTGGCAGGCTGCTAAGGGCAGCAAGGGATGCCAGGCCGCCCTGCAATTGCCGCAAGTTAACCGCGTCATAGGGCGATGTACCATCGGCAATACCGTGAACCTGAATGGGATCGCCGGTTGCGGAGTTTGAGAAGGTCGCTGAGTTGTTGTTCATGGTGAGTGAGGTGGAATGCGTGCCGCCCGAAAGGGTTGTCTGCGTTTCCGTCACGATCAAACCATGGGTATTGCCATAGCCATTGGTCACGGTAACCGCATTGCTCGCCTGTGCCGCYGTGCCRTTTACAATGGTGATCTGGCCGTTTGCATCAACCACAACATGRTCGCCCGTTGCATCCTTCATGGTGATGGAATTGAAGGATGTGACCAACTGCGTTGGRTTGCCCAAAATACTCRCRCCGCTGCCAACCGATGTTCCATAAACGCCGTTWGACATRATGGTCTGGGTTGTTCCKGCYTGYTGCARKATTGTYGTRYCAGCATYYGTATTRCCGAAATTATTGAYGGTWGGCCCGSYTGYKCCGGTGCCRAAATTGTTTGTAACMSTTGCGCCGTTGGWSCCRGCAGAACCGAATGTGTTGGTGGTGACGCTGGTGCTGGTGGTNNNGCCGCCGNNNCCGATAACGTTGATCACCGTGCCGGGGCCACCTTCGCCRATGATATTGGTCAGGGTYGTGTTGGCTTCGTTGTTTTTACCAGAGCCAATATTGTTTTGGCTGACATTATTGGTTGCAGCCTTCAACGGCGGCGATAYCATGGTGATRCCGTAATCATTGACAATGATGGCMGAGCCCAGGCCRTTKGCTGCACCMGTTGCATAATGGGCGGAGTAAATMGCMACATCTGCCCAWGGTGCAACGCCGCCTGTKGCAACMGCACCATTTTGCCCATCGCCYGTTAGCAACACACCGGTGTTKGAWGTGTTTGCGCCGCTGACRATGCCATTGATGGTAACAGCAGCYARTGCRCCAGCATCAGATGCRGAGCTGACAGATACGCCATCATTGGTAACCTGAATGTAGCTTTTAACGGTTCCGCCAGTATCAGCGTTTTGAATCGTGATACTCCCGGGCGTCGTAATGATCGAAGAGGTGCTTGTKCYATCACCGCTTTGAATAAGGGCTGTGCCATTTTGAATTTGWAGRCCGGTATTGCCATCGGTTGAATATAATTGGGCATTGCCRWATGCAGACAATGTRCCCGCGGCAGTGATGTCATCACGCGCATAAAATGASTCTGCGTTTAGACCAGACCATTGACCGCCATTGACGGCTTGGTAGGCATAAATTTCTGAGTTTTTACCWKSAGCTGTRTAGCAAAGAACCGTGCCACTTACGACGCCGATGCCAGCGCCGATAAAGGGTGATGTGTTCATGCAAATTGGGGCTTGTGAGCCGGAGCCAGGATTTACTGGCGSGGTGAATGCTGTAAACCCTGCTGGTGTTGGCGTGCCAGGCGTGCCAACTGGTGTCACAGCGCATATACCRCTGGARTAGGTGCCGCCAGTACAGGCGGCTCCGTTTGCGACACACATGAGAGCATCTTGGCTGTAGTAATTGGCTCCACCGCATGATGTACCTGTCGCCGGGCTAGAAACTGGGTCGCAGGTGGGCGTCGTAGCGGAATTGGCAACAAGACCAGGTTGATTTCCGGCTGTCTGACATACATCACCATCGGCGGCATAGGCAATATTTATGGCAAAGGGGTCAAAAACCTGTGCGGGGATCATCAAGGCAAGGGCAAATAGAAGCTTCTTCAACATAAAATATTACCTGATGAAATCCTGTTGTATAAAGGTACATCCGCTTGGCGTGTCCAAAGCAATGGCATTGGACGTTGCGGATATATTGACGAAATAAGAATCTGAATTGGGCGGTTTGATCAGTTTTGCGTCCTTGAACGCAACTGAAATATAATCAACGCATGGCATTGTGCTGGTCTTGATCTGTTGGAATGTCGCGCCGCAGCCAACGGTCTGGTTTGGCGCCAAATTAACAATTTTCAAGTCTTCCTGTGGCCCTCGCCGCATGGCAATGAGCGTTGTGATATTGGTGTTCTTGTTGGTTTGTGGCGCGCTGACAATAATGGAATTATCTTCCATGTGCAGCGCTGCAATCAGTTGCTGCGCGCGGCCCGCGCAGGCGGTTATACCACCAGAGATCAATTGTTGGATGATGGGGTGAACGCCAGCCTTGCTTGTCTGATTTACCGCAACCATGTTGTAAAATTCTTTTTTGGCAGGTGCCGTCTTTGCTGTGCTGTCAGCAACGGGCTTTGTTGCAAGCGGTCGAGGTGCCAGTGCAATTGCCTGCGAAGAAAACGCGCCGATCAAGCGCTCTATATCAACAACATAACCTAGATAAACAGAAGTCGTGAGAAGGCTGAAGATAAAAACGGTCTTGAGCGCAAGAAAGACTTTTGATTTTTTGGGAGGGTTTTCGGGGCGATAGCTATCTTGATAGTTACTTGCCGCACGGCCAAAATGCGGTTCCTTATGTGATCTATCAAATGAATTTGTCATATATGTATTGCACGCGGTCTCGGTCAACTATTCAGTAGATTTTATAAATCGAACAAATTTTTCAGTTTAATTACTCAATACTCAGATACACACGTTTAACAATGAGCGCTCATAATCAACGCTGCTACAATCTCGGGTCGAATCAACTATTACGCTAACTAACCATAGGTTATATTAACAAGTTAAATTCACCCATAGCAATACGTTACGAACTATTAAGGTTGCATTAAGCATAATTTGTGACTGCAGCGCTGTGGAAAACCAATTTATACGTGTGAAAACAAGGCGCTAATGGCACCTTTTTTTGTCATCAATATTGAGTGATGCTACCCTAAAGAGCATGTTCTAAGTATTTAAACGGATAGGTAATACATAGTTAGAGAATAGAGAGGGTATGCCCGGCGCTCTCTAAATAGGAGGTGGCTTTGGCCGTGTCCTGGTTTTTCAACAGCAGATAATCGCGGTGAAATGTGGAGATAACAAACACGCCCAGTTTGTTTTCCGACAGCGGGCGCACAAATGACAGCATCACGCCAGCATCATCAAACGCGAAAGTTCCGCCCAGTTTAAACGCGGTCCATTCGGCATCAATTCTGATGTCCTTTGGCGGCGTTGCCGGTATGTGTTTTGAGGGGCAAACGATGGACAGCTCATCTTCGCAATAGCTGATGTTGATGAAGGTTTTGGCCGCTTGTTTGCACGGCACCCAGGTGGGAATGGCAGCTGCCGGGTCCAGCAGGCACACGGCATATTCATCGGGTAATTGCTGCAAGTTTACGGTCGGTGCCATTATTTTAAATCCATTTGGTAAAAACGAGTGTCCACGGTCAGTCGCGGAAAAGATTGGGGTAAATCGGCTTCATCGAGCAGGTCAAACCCGGCCTTTTCATAAAATCGGTGAGCTGCCAAAAAGGCAGATGTGGTACCCAGAAAAATAGTGGCGACGTGTTTGTCGCGCGCATGGGTTATCAGCGTTTGCAGCAGGTGATGGGCGCTCTGGTGCGGTTTGCCGCGAAACGCCTTGGCGACAAACATTTTGCGCAGGGCGCATTGGTTGTTGCCGATATCGACCAGCGCAATGCTGCCAACCACATTATCGCCGTCCAGCGCCACCCAAAACTCACCGCAACCTTTGCGGTAGAATCCGGCAATATCGTGCAAATCCGTCTGGTCTTCATAGGTGATATCGATGCTAAATTCATCGCGCTGGATGGGTACAATCAGATCGCGCACCCCAATTGTGCGGCTTGGGTTAAACGGGCAAATTTCCAGCATAAAACCTCACGCATACAAAACGTCTCTGNCYCATATAAGGAGGCGCAGAGACGAATGCCAAGGGGTTTTGCCGGTTTACTTYACSGTCCGGTTTACTTCACTGTGATGGGGCTTTCMGCCARYACWGATTTATAATCGCCRTTCCARTATCGCAGCACAAARTTGCCRCCTGATTTGGGSGCTTTCATTGTAACTTTTTTATTGTCCCAATCGCCACTACGCACGCGYTTTYTGACCAGTTTTTTRCCCTCGCCACCGCGYGCTTTGGGRTCTATCAGATGTATCTCATCATAGTACGCCGCCGGGCCTTCCCAGYTGACCGTAAAGACCTCGCCCGCTGCAACGCTTGCCGGGCCAGATACAGAAAGCGGCATTGCGGTGACAGTGATGGGCCGCGTTAGCAGCACCTTTTTGTTGTCGCCATTCCAGTATCGCAGTTCATAAATACCGGGTTTTACCGGCACGGGCAGGGAGGCTTTGTTATTATCGAAATCATCATAGCGCAGCCGCTTTTCCTTCAGCTTTTTGCCCTCACCGCCGCGTGCATTGGGGTCCCATATATGGATGGTGTCATAATACGCACCGGGGCCTTGCCAGTTGATTGTCACGGTGCGGCCTTGGCCGATTGTATCGGGTGCATCCAGGGAAATCACAGAGGCGGTGAACTCTATTTTGCGGGTGGCCAGCACAATTTTGTTGTCGCCGTTCCAATAGCGCAGCTCATAGATGCCGGGGTTGGCCGGACCCGCCATGGTGATGCGTTGATTGTCAAAATCATCGTTGCGCAAACGCTTTTTGCGCAGTTTTTTACCTTCTCCGCCGCGTGCGGCGGGGTCCCACAGCTGAACCGCATCGTAGCGGGCACCGGGGCCGATCCAGTCGACGGTAAAAGCTTTTGAGGTTTCAGCGGTTTCCGCCGCTTCCAAACTTACTGGCGCTTCCACGATTGTAATCGGGCGGCTGGCCAGCATCCTTTTGTTGTCGCCGTTCCAATATTGCAGCTCGTAGGCACCGGCTTTACCAGGCGCGGGCAATTCAACTTTACGCTCATCAAAACCCTTGCCGCTCAGGCTTTTCTTGCGCACAGCTTTGGAAGCACCTTCTGCAATAATGTGTATTGCATCAAAGCGCCCGCCGGGGCCAATCCACTCCACTTTCAAGGTGCGACCAATACCTATTTCATCGGGAGCAAACAGCGCGACATCAGCAGCAACAACGGTGATGTCGCGGGTGACCAGCACGGTGCGATTCTTCGCATTGAAATAGCGAAATTGATAGACGCCTGGCTCTGCTGGCACCACCAGATGAACAAAAGGCTCGTCATTAATGTTGACGGCTTTGGAGCGCACTACTTTGCCCTCGCCATTACGCGCTGCGGGGTTAAACAATTCAATGCGGTCATAGCGCCCGCCGGGGCCCTCCCATGCCACAACCACGCGCTGGGCAATCGTTGATTCTTCAGGTGCGTTGAGGGATGCATCCGGCAATTCCTCCACCGCTTCCGGCGTGGGTTCTTCAACCGTCGGGGCTTCCACCACAACGGTCTGGTTCAGCGCGTCCACCAACTCGCCGGAATTTTGCGCATCAATATAAAGCCCGCCGGTGTTTTCTGCGAGGCATGCAACCTGGCGGCCCTCTTCACGCGACAGGCCAAAGCCCACCACATGGGCGGTAAAATCCACGCCGAGTTTTTCCAGTGCCGAGCCGAGCGCGCAGGGGTCTAGGTTGCAGGTCTCAATACCATCGGTGATGAGAATGACGGTGGCTTTTTCCTCGGTATATTTCAGCAGTTCTGCGGCCTGGCGCACGGCTTCTGACAAGGGCGTTTTGCCCTTGGGGCTGACACTTTGCGCGGCCTTTGCAATGGCGCTGCCCGTGCCGGTGGCCGAGGGCACCAACAGCTCAATATCATCGCATTGGCCTTTTTGGCGGTGGCCATAAGCCATCAGGCCAAGGTCCATTGTCTCGGGGATGTTTTCCAGAACTTCGATCAGGGTGATGCGCGCCATCTCGATTTTCGAGATGCCGTCAATCTGCCCCCACATGGAGCCAGAACCATCAAGCACAATCATGGTTTTGTCTTGCGCTTGGGCCGTGGTGGCGGCGAATATGCTAGCCCACAAAAGGCCAATAATGAGCAATCCCATACTCGAAATTTTGCGAAACATTTTTATCTCCCCATTGGATAGCACCGCCGACATTTGGTCTGATAAATTTGACCATGACTAAAATACCTATAGGGCAACTGTGCCAAAACAACGGCAAACCAGCAAGGGGTGCTGGCCGGAAGCGGCGATATGGAGGAGATTGATTGGGGTTAGTCTTAACCAGATATGACGATGGTTTTTTGGCTGTTGTTGCCAATGATCAGAGCTATTCGCCCGCTTTTTCTTTGGCGTAGGCCAATGCCTCGCGCATAAAAGCCTCGTAATCATCCTCAAATTCCAGCGGTATAAGCACCCATTCCTTAAAACGCTTTTTGGTGAAATTGAATTCCATACCCGTGCCCGCTGCCACCAATTCATCCACGCGCCGCGGCGACACCTTGATGATCAACGAGTCTTCCTTGTCAAACATCATCGCCAAAAATGCGCCTCTATAGCGCAGGCAAGGCGTTTTCATCATGGTGGATTCTTCGAGCCCGTCTTCTTGCAACAAGGCGTTGATTGCTTGACCGTAACTCATGATAAATTCCCTTCAATATAGCTGAAAAGCGGCGGGTTATTTTCCAGCTTGCGCACCCCCATCAACATGCCGTTCAGGCCGTTTTGTTTCAAATGGCCAAGCGCGAGCGGGCTATCTGCCTCCAACGCAAGCGTTTGGATGGCTTTTAGTTTCATGAAAGGTTTTTGGGGGCTATTCCCATCAACTTCGCCCTTAATAAACGGGCGCACATGATCGATAATTTTATCCAGATCAAAGCCAATTTCCAGCACCTCGCAGACAAAGCCAATCTGCTTGTGAGGGGCCGCCAGATAGATRTAGGCGATATCGCGGGGAGCAAATTKGCCGTTCATTGGCCAATAGGTGTGCGGTTGTTCAAACGCGGCAAACACATCGTAAAATTTGGTGTTTGCCGGCACCAGCCAATGGGTCATCGCTTTTTTGCTCCCCGCCAAAGATGTCTTCGCCTGAAAAGGCTTTGCCTACATTTCCATGTCCATGGCGGGTGCCACTTCAATRGTACCACCAGCGGTGACATGCGGGCAGGMYTTGGCCATTTCCAAGGCTTCYTCRATTGTTTCTGCCTGCACAATGGAMACGCCKGATATGGGGTTWGACCCRCCATCATCGCTCACGCCATCRGCACTCACGGTTTTGGAGGGGCCAACCGGCACGCCGGGGTCAACCACCGCATCGCCGAGGCCCGTGCTCCATGCCATCCATTTTTCCATATGCGCCTTGCCTTCTTCTTTGGATTCGATTTTGGGCTGGCCGTGATAGGCGAAAACGTATTTTTGCATAATGTGTTCCTGTTTTAACAAGGGCCCTAATTGGGAGAACCTAGATTGAATCTAAAAGGCACTATTGCAGCTCTTTAAAAATGTTAAAGAACATATTTTGAAATAGAATTAGGCTGGGTTCAGAACCCAACGGGGAGGATCATTGTGCCTTATAGCAGCGAACACAAGCAGGAAACGCGGGCAAAAATTGTTGAATGCGCGCGCATTCTATTCAATCGACATGGCTTTCAGGATGTCACGATTGATCAAATTATGCGTGAGGCCGGGCTGACGCGCGGCGGGTTTTACAATCATTTCAAAAGCAAGGAAGCGCTGTATTCTGCCGCAGTTTCCAGTTTTTTAATTGGGCGCGGCGCGCAGTGGCGCCAGGGCGCGGGGGTTGATCCGCAAAAGCCCAGCCCGGATATGTCGCGGCGTATGATTGAGGGATATTTGTCCTCCGCGCATTTGGGCGATCTGGATGGCCAATGCCCGATGATTGCCCTGCCATCCGATGTCGCGCGCGCCAACCCGGATGTGCAAGCATCCTATCAGGAGCTTTTGGAGGCCATGGTGTGGCTGTTTGAAAGTGGTGCTGGTGCTGATCCTCAAGCCTCAAACGCCAATGAAGAAGCGGGGCAACTAGCCCGGCAAAAAGCCTTATCGCTAGCGGCGCTTTGCGTTGGCGGTATGGTGCTGGCCCGCAGCCTGCCAGATTCCACATTGGCAGACGAGGTCCGCCGCGCCGCCCATCAAACCGCAACCGAAATGACGATGGCATGAGGTGTGGATGATGCCCAAAATGTAAAGATGCAGATGAGGTAGAGCTGTTCCTTGGTATAAATAATTTCTACTCTTAATTGCGGGGTGTTAAGCTGAAAACCTTAGCAATTCATTCAGTAGATTCTCAATGTCCGATACTCAAAACTCAAGCAGTCTTGATCGCCCTTTGACAAGCATTGGTGATGACAAACTTTATCGCGAAAATTTCGTTAAACAGCTTTGCAATGCCTTGATTGTTACAGACAATAACAAGGCAACGGGTGCTGTCATTGGTTTAATGGGCGAATGGGGCAGCGGTAAATCCAGCATACTGAACTTTGTGGAGCAGGAGATTTTGAACCGTTCCAAAGAGGCTATTGTTTTTCGATTTGATCCGTGGCTCATTTCTGAGCGGGATCAACTTGTTGAAAGCTTTCTGCAGGATTTCAAGCTGGCAGTCCAAAAAAACAAAGGTATATTGGGGCGAATATTTTTTATAACAGGCTACTTACTTACTCGGTATCAGAAAAAACTATCGATCGGATTGGATATTCTGGGCATTGTCGCCGGATGGTTGGTTAGTGCCGGTATCCTTGTAAGTAACATTCCATTTATTGGTAGTGTTGCAAAGCACCTTATTGAGTTGTTTAAGAGTGAGGATAAGACACTTCACCAGCTAAAGTCGCAGATTGACAAGGGTTTGGTTGCCTTGGATTTTCCAATTGTTGTGCTGATTGATGAAGTTGATCGGCTTGATAACACCGAAATTGTGGAAATCATGCGCTTGGTGAAGTCTGTCGCGGATTTTCCAAATGTTTCTTATCTCATTGCTTATGATGCGGACCGTGTTGTGGAAGCGTTAGGAGCCCAATCGCCCTCGGGTGATGCAGAGCGTAAGGGCCGGGCCTATCTTGAGAAAATCGTCCAGCATCAAATTCTTCTACCTGCTTTGTTTGAAGATGAACTGAAACAAATGCTAAGAGATGAAGTCTCTAACGTAATTGCTGATGAATACCTGCAGGATTTGACAAAAACAGATGGCAATTATGCGCGCCTAGAAAGAGCAATATTTCCTTATCTCATTCAAACGCCACGTGATTTAAAGAGGTGCATCGGGATATTCAGAACTCAGTATTTAATGGTAGGCAGCGAAGTCTATTGGGTCGATGTACTCGGTTATTCCATTTTATTAACAAAAGCGCCACAAGTAGCTAACCACGTACGGCGCGACCCTATTTTTTTCTCAGATGATTTTGAGCACCTAGGAATTGCCTATCATCGTTACGACAATAACCCTCCGTCCAATTCGAAACAATTGGCAGGGCTATTGGGTGATGATTGGGACAAACAGCTAGAGCGCAATTTGATTTTGTGTCTGTTTCCTCGGTTTGCAGCGTCAGAATCTTGGGTAAATGTGGATTCAGAAAACCAAACTAAAATTCGAAATAGTCGTCCGCTTGCTTTTCTCATGAGACAAGGCATCCCCCCTGGATATTATTCGATAGAGCAGGCGAGTGTCGTCTTTAACTTGAATAAATCTCGAATGGCCTCTGCGTTGAAGGCTTCCATGAATGACGATAAACTTTCAGATTTTGAATATTTACTATCCTATCATTACGACAAGTTGGCGATTAGGGATGATGTTGCACTTTGGGTAAATTTGGTCTCATGGATTTCCAAACCGGATAGTGTTCCGCTTGGTGAAATTGATCCAATGTTCCATGTTTTTAGATTGTTTGATGCCACTCTTATCACCGCTGCAAAAAACTCTAAAACTCTCAAGCAGAACTATCATAAAATTGTAAATTCCTTGGCAGATAGAGGGCTTGATCAATATGTGGCTCATTTGCTGCGGAACGAAGTTTTTGCACATGGCTTGTTTGAGGTTAAAGCCCGCTCCGACTACCCCAAATTGATTGAAGAGGCTGAAGCCCGCAATTTATGTATTTTGATCAGTAAAGAATGGAAAAACCGACATATGACAAGTGATTGGTTCTTCACCAACTGGAAAGAAACTCCGATTTGGCTCATGAATGACATGGGCGTTTGGGATGAAGAATGCAGGAAGCGGCTTGCCGAATTAATAGATGACCGGCGAACTTTTGATAGCTTTATCTTAATGGTGTGGGGGGCAGACTATATTATCAACCGAGAGGTGCTTGAAACCATGTTGGGTAATAAGGTTTTTGCGGATTTGTTCCGTAAGTATGGCCGTATTGATGGAAATAGTCAGCCTAATAAAGATGTGTCAAACGCGCGAAGCAAAATTCTGAGAACGTTTGGTGATATATTTAACCTGTAAAAACTATTGTGGCCAAATTGCACTGCTTTGGCAAAAGCATACCCAATTTGGCGAATGGCGTGATGTCCCTCTTGAAATCCTTTTCGACATACGCCACAACAGCCATTAACTTTAATGATATGCGCCATTTTTTAAGGAGCAGCCCGTGACTCGTAAGCAGACTCAGACCCTAAGCCTGATTGGCGTTTTAACTCTGACATTGGCCCTTGGTGCCTGTGGCCGCGCTGGTGGTCTGGAATCTCCCGGTGGTAGTGGTGGCACTCTTCGTGGCCCCGGTGGTTCTTTGGAAGATGCTGTCATTGGATATAATGGCACAACACCAGATGGCGCAGTGAAGCCGAGCCGGAAATTCTTCCTCGATCCGCTGCTCTAGTAAATGACACTTCTATAAGTCCGGAGGCCGTCCTTGCATCATTTTACCTATCGCAATGGTGTTCTCCACGCTGAAGATGTGGCCGTGCCAGACATTGCCGCTGTTGTTGGCACGCCGTTTTATTGCTATTCAACGGCAACGCTCACCCGCCATTTAAATGTTTTCACAAAAGCTTTTGGCAAGCTGGACCCGCTGGTCTGCTATGCCATGAAGGCCAATTCCAATCAGGCCGTGTTGGCAACGTTGGCCAAGGCCGGGTCGGGCGCAGATGTGGTGTCGCAGGGCGAATTGCTGCGCGCATTGGCGGCGGGCATTCCAGCCAGTAAAATCATGTTTTCCGGGGTCGGCAAAACCGCCGCTGAAATGCGTTATGCGCTGGAAGCCGACATTTTGTGTTTTAACGTCGAGAGTGAGCCGGAGCTGGCGCGCCTTAATGATGTGGCGCTGTCGCTTGGCAAAATCGCGCCGGTATCTTTGCGCATCAATCCCGATGTCGATGCCAAAACCCACGCCAAAATCGCCACCGGACGGGCCGAGAACAAATTTGGCATTTCCTGGCAGCGCGCCGAAGCAATTTTTGACCTTGCGCGCACAATGCCGGGTATTAGCGCCACTGGTATCGATGTGCATATCGGCTCGCAAATCGTCGATATGGAACCTTTTGACATGGCTTTTGGCAAGTTGGCCGAGCTGGTTGGCACTTTGCGCGCGAAGGGACATGATATTGATCATGTTGATCTTGGCGGCGGGCTGGGCATTCCCTATCGCAACGACAATAACCCACCGCCTTTGCCAGATGCCTATGCCGCTGTTGTCAACAAGCACATGGATAATCTGAATTGCCAGGTGATTTTTGAACCGGGTCGATTGATTGCCGGTAATGCCGGTATTTTGGTCAGTGAAGTCATCTATGTGAAAGAGGGTGATGCCAAGAATTTCGTCATCGTTGATGCGGCGATGAATGATCTGTTGCGCCCCACTTTGTATGATGCCTATCACGAAATTTGGCCCGTGGTGGAAGCCGCCGATGGCACGGATGAATTTGCCGCCGATATTGTGGGTCCTGTTTGCGAAACCGGCGACTATCTCGGCCTTGAGCGCAAAATGACGAAACCGGTTCCAGGTGACTTGCTGGCTGTGATGTCGGCCGGTGCTTACGGCGCTGTGCAGGCCTCGACCTATAATTCCCGATTGCTGATTCCAGAAGTGCTGGTTAATGGCGATGAGTTCCACATCATCCGCCCGCGCTTGAGCTATGAAGATTTGATCGCACTCGACAGCGTTCCCGATTGGATTTAAAAAACCGAATTTAATCCTGTTTTGGGATATTTTGACCAAAATTCGGGCAAGAACACCAAGATAGATGAAGGGGTGTGAAGCACCTTTCCTAATTGTCATGATTTGGAAAGGTGAGGGGACTGGCCAATTCAAGCGTGTGTGTTAAACTCGAAAAACCCTACACAACAGGGATGATGAACGGGTATATGAAGGTGTTTTGACCACCAAACTGCCGTTTATGCATCCGTATTTTCCACGGGTTTGGAAGGCCGAACCACATGCCACAAGGCCATGATCAATCGAGCGGCAGCGGCAGCAAATCTGCCGTGCCATTGACCTTGCCTGATGTGACTAAGCTGTTGAAAAAACTGGTTTTTCGCGGTCGACTTGTGCTGTTTTGGGAAGCTTTATGGCCGCGTCTTTTGCCCTTGCTGGGGCTTGGTGCGCTTTTCCTGATTGTGTCGTGGTTTGGGCTGTGGCTTGGTCTGCCACCTATTGGGCGGATTGCCGGAATAATTGTGTTTTCAATTGCCGGAATTGCAGCGCTATGGCCTTTGCTGAAAATCAAAATTCCATCTAAAAAACAGTCACTTAAGCGTATTGAGAAAATGTCTGATACGCGTCATCGGCCACTGGCGAGCTTTGATGATCGACCCGCTGCGATTGCCTCAAATAGCGCTGAGGGTCAGCAATTATGGCGCGCCCATCAACAGCGTTTAATAGCCTCATTAAGTCAATTGAAGACCGGAATACCCAATCCTGACGCTAGTAAAATCGATCCGTTTCAACTGCGCGCCCTTGCTGTTTTACTGCTGGTTATCGCCTTTGCCTATGGCGGAAATGACCGTATTAGGCGCATTGTTGCGCTCACCGATTCGGGCATTGAGCAGGTGCCTGCTTTGGCTCGCATTGATGCCTGGGTAACGCCGCCAGATTATACCCGAAAAGCGCCGATATTCCTCACTCGCGCCGAAATAACATTGCAAAATCAGGATATTACCGTTCCTGCTGGCAGTGTCTTTTCTCTGCAAACAGATGCCGCCGACCAGCTCAAAGTGACGCTTTTGCAAGGGGGCACGCGGAGCGTTTTAAGTGCTGGCGCGGGGGACGAATTAGCCGGACTCAGCAAGTATGAAACAGTGCTGGAAGAGGCGGTAGAAATTACCGTTTCAAGTTCTTTCGGGGCCGCCAGGTCGTGGCGGTTTGTTGTCGTGCCAGACATGCCCCCGGAAATATCTTTTGTTGGCCTGCCCAAATTCTCCCGAAGCGGAGCAATCGAGTTGGATTACGCGCTCAAAGACGATTACGGCATCACTAAAGCCGAGGTAGAGTTTACGCCGAAAAGGCAGATAAATACTGGCGCTGACACCAAAGCGCGTCCGCTCTACGATCCGCCGGAAATGGCGCTTTCCCTACCTCGCAGGCGGGTTAAAGAGGGTAATGGGCACACGCTGAAAAACCTGACCGACCACCCCTGGGCGGGCATTGATGTGTCGATTTTAATGCGGGTTTATGATGAGGTTGGCCAGCAGGGCGCATCGGCTTCGCTCGAGATGCAATTGCCGATACGCTCCTTTAGAGAGCGTTTGGCGCGCGCCATTGTTGAGCAGCGCCAGAACCTGGCATTGGATGCCAATCAGGCGCAGCGGGTCGTTTTGGCGCTGGATGCCTTGCTGTTTGCGCCAGAAATCTTCCTCGATGATATGTCGGTGTTCCTTGCCATGAACGCCGTTAAACACAGAATTATTGATGCGCGTGATGATGATGATTTGCGCGAAGTTGTTGATTTACTGTGGGAAATTGCTCTGGTCATTGAAAATGGTGATTTGTCGGATGTTGAGCGCGAGTTGCGCGAAGCACAGGACGCGCTGAAAGATGCACTGGAAAACGACGCGTCAAATGAGGAAATTGCACAGCTGGTGGATGAGCTGCGCGAGGCGATGCAGCGCTATATGGAAGCGCTTGCGCGTGAGATGCAGGAAAACCCCACCGCCCAGCAAATGCCCTCCAATCCAAACATGCAAATGGTTACGCCGCAGGATTTGGCCAAAATGATGGACCAGATCGAGAATCTGGCCAAGAGCGGCTCTCGTGACGCCGCCCGTGAAATGCTGGCAGAAATGCAGCGCATGATGGAAAACATGCAGCGTGGTCGCCCTCAAATGTCGCAGCAGCAGCAACAAATGCAGCAAATGATGCAGGACTTGGGAGAGCTGATTGACCGCCAGCAAGCTCTTATGGATCAGACTTTTACGCAGCAACAACAACAGCTAAGACGCCAGCAGCTTGAAGGGCAGCAAAGCCAAAATCAACAACCCCAGAACCAACAACCGGGTCAAGATCAACAGGGCCAAAAGCAACAAGGGCAACAGCCACCTGGGCAACAGGACGGACAGGAGCCAAGTGACGGCGAAAGCGACACCAGCGCCACAACATTGCCAGATCCAATGGCGCAATTGCAGGAAGGCCAAGCCGAATTGCAGGCCGGGCTGCAAGAACTGATGGATCAACTCGCGCAAAATGGCCTGGATGCCGGTGAACAGATGGATGAGGCCGATGGCGCGATGGGTGATGCCGCGCAGCAATTGGGTGAGGGTAACTCCAGCACGGCTCTAGGATCGCAAGCGCGTGCCCTACAGGCGCTTCGTGATGGGGCGCAGTCCATGATGCAACAATTTGCCCAGCGCGGCTCTCAGCGCGGCCAGCAGCAGCAAGCGCCCGGCATGGAAAACGGCCAAGGCCAGCAACCGGGCCAACCCGGAGGCTTGCAATCGGGCAATGATCCGCTGGGACGCATGCAAAGAAGCCGCGGCACCAATGAGGGCTCCACCGTCAAAGTGCCTGGCGAAATCGATATTCAGCGCGCCAGAGAGATTCTGGACGCTATACGCAAGAGATTGGGTGATTTGGAACGCCCAGACCTTGAGCTGGACTATCTGGAGCGGTTGCTTCCGCTGCAATAAAGCAAGGTTTGTCTACATTGGTCGCTCTTTTAAGCGACCAATTCATCTTCCAGCGCACCTTCAACGGCGGTGCGAATATCGGCCAGTGAAAATGGCTTTGTCACCACATCCTTGACGATTAATTCCAGATCTTTGGCGCGTTCACGCTGATCTGCATAGCCCGTCATCATCAAAATCGGCATGCCCGGCCACTGGCGCGAGGCACGATGAGTCAGGGCAATACCATCCATGATGGGCATCTTAACGTCGGTCAGGAGCAAGTCGAACGCACCTTCTTCGGCGGTCAGCACTTCAAGTGCATCCTCGCCATCTTCCGCCGTCATAATCTCATGCCCATCAAGCTCTAAAGCTCTGCTGACAAATGATCGAACGGCAATATCGTCTTCGGTAACCAATATCCGGGCCATCTGTGTTTCTCCAACGCAATACTATGAACACAAACAGAATAACTATCTGTTATATATAAGTTATTCTTGTACAATTCCAACAAAAGGTAGCTCGCGGAAGGCATGTCCAACATCCATTCCATAGCCAACCACAAAATAATCTGGGCATTCAAAACCAACATACTCAGCATTAATATCAGCGACGCGCTTGCCCTTTTTATCGAGCAGAACAGCGATCTCAACCGAGGCCGCTTTGCGGTCTTTCATCAATTTTTTGGCATAGGCCAACGTGCGGCCAGATTCCAGAATGTCGTCAATGAGCAAAACATTTCGGCCCACAACATCGGATTCAATGTCGCGCACAATTTTTACAGTGCCACTGGATTCTGTTCCCGCGCCATAACTGGACAGCGAAATGAACTCCACCTCTGGWGTCAGCCCGGCCTTGTGCAGCGAGCGCACCAAATCAGCGGCAAAGATAAAACTGCCTTTTAGCACGGCAATGACGAGCAAATCTTTTTGGCCACGCTTAGCGATTTCCAGCGCAAGCTCGTCATTTCTGACCGCAAGCTGCTCGGCATCATACAAGCTTTTTATTTTCCGGCCTCTAATCTCAAGCAAATCAACAACTCTCAAATTTGGATATTACAATTGGTTCAAATGGGGGTTTTCGTTAAAAAACCTCACATGTAGTTCATCGGCYACATCGGGCGGAGATGCAAGTACCGTGCGGAACTGYGCAAACTCGCCAACCTCCAGCGATTGCTGGGTTGCTTTGTCTTGCCATGCATAGACTTCACGGTCTCTGCCACTCAAAATGAAGTGTAGTTTTGGAATGCTCTGCCGTTTGGTTGAGGTGTTGCGAATAGTGCCTTCAACAACGAGAATAGCGACGCCGTTTTCGGGCCGCCGCACCGTGCGCACRTCCTCAAAAATAAGCCCGCGCAAATTAACTTCAATGCCAATGGTTGCATAAAGACTGGCTAAATCGGGGAAGGTGCGCACCATTTTTTCACGCCCTACCAGTAACCCGCTCATGATTAAAAAAGGCATGGCCAAACCAACGCAAACGGCGATTTGTTCTTTAAGATGAAGGCCTCTGGCCCAATTCAGGCATTGGAGCAACGTTGTGCCAGCCTTTGCAAGAATGTCTCTTGCCAAATTGGCCATAATTTTGAGCCGAACCTTGAAGCCGTCCATGTTTTCATTGGAGTTGAACGGGCTTTTGTCAGGTTGTGCATCTTGCGCGTTATCATTGGGGTTGATGATCATTTCCAGATCATCATCAAGGTCCAGCTTCCAATTATCAACCTCTTGATCAACTGGCGCATGTTCATCTGTTGCTACAGATGTTGCTGCCGGAATAGGAGAAGCTTGAACAGGTGGCGTTTGAACAGGTTGTGATTGAACAGGGGAAACCTGGGGTGACACCGGCTGAGGCGCTTGAACAGCAGCTGCCTTTTGAGGGGCTTTTGCGAGCTGTTGGGTGGGCAAAACCGCATCAGCAACCGTTGCCAGCCAAATGTGCGCGCATTTGGCGCATTTCATTTTCCGGCCAGCATCTCCTAGTGCTTCAGCACTTAGAGCGTATTTTGTGTCGCAGTTGGGGCATGCGATTTTCATGACAAAATAATTCTTAACGGGTTCGATTGCATATGGACCTTTTTGCCTGAAGGTTGTTAACGGTATGAGAATGACAAAAGAAACGCTGCCAATTTCCGGTATTTTCTTGGGTTCGACTGCAAACAACGTTAATGAAATAAGAAAACGTGGTGCACCGATTGAGAATTAGGGAAATGATAATCCATGGAGGACGCAGTTTTTGATTAGGTTCGAAAATGTAGGGCTTCGCTATGGAGTGGGCCCCGAGGTTCTTAAAGATATAAGTTTCCAGATCGCGCCGCGTTCGTTTCAATTTCTTACCGGGGCATCGGGCGCGGGTAAAACCTCGTTGTTACGCCTGCTATTTCTGTCCATCAGACCGTCTCGTGGCCTGATCACAGCCTTTGGCAAGAACGCTTCTGATATAGGTAATGATGAGCTGCCAGAAATTCGGCGGCGCATTGGTATCGTTTTCCAGGACTTCCGGTTGCTGGACCACATGACGACCTATGAAAATGTTGCCTTGCCGCTGCGCGTGCAGGGTATGGACGAGTCTCGTTATCGTACAGACGTGGTTGAATTGCTCGATTGGGTTGGGCTGGGCGACAGGATGCATGTGTTTCCGCCAATACTCTCTGGCGGAGAAAAACAAAGGGCTGCCATTGCGCGCGCGCTGATTGGGCGGCCGGATATTTTGCTGGCCGATGAGCCGACCGGCAACGTTGACCCGCCTTTGGCGCGGCGGTTGTTGCGGTTGTTTGTTGAATTAAACAAGCTGGGAACAACGGTTGTTATTGCCACCCATGATGTCAATCTGATCGATCAATTTGATACGCGCCGATTTGTTTTGAACGATGGTCGGCTGCAAATTTATGATTGATGTGCCTTTACACAGTGTTGGCAGACCAACAGTTGACAGGTTGGTGACCAAAGAGGATTTGAATTGGCTAAGTTAACGACGCTTCAAATAATCAAGTTTCCGGTGCGGATACTTTCCCATCTGCTTGGGCGCGAGGGCAATGCCAAGCAAAACCCCATTGTGCCGCCGCAAGCTGTTGCCGGGTCGGCGTTGATTGCGGTTATTGCCATTATGGGTTTTCTTGCAAGCCTGACTTTTGCTGCCGTTACAATGGTTTACGAGCAAGCTCAATTGTGGGGCAATGATATTAGCGGAGAGATCACCATCCAAATCAGGCCAACCGAAGGGGTTGATCTGGCATTTGAAGTGACGCGCGCCGTACAGCTTGCAAAGACAGTTCCCGGCATTCAAAATGTTGAGCCGATGACGGCATTGGAAGGGGCAGAATTGCTATCTCCCTGGCTTGGCGCTGGTCTCGATTTGGATGAACTGCCTGTGCCTCGCCTGATTATTGTGGAGGTTGATGGCCCTGGCGATATCGACGTTAAAGAGCTGACCGCACTGCTTGAACGGGAAATCAGCGGCGTAAGTGTTGATGACCATGGCATTTGGATTAATCAGCTCAAACGTATTGTGAACATTACAATTGCGACTGGGATCGGCATCTTTTTGCTGGTCCTGTCCGCGACCTGCCTATGCGTGGTGTTTGCCACCCGAGGTGCCATGGCGGGTAACCAGACTGTGATTTCTGTTTTGCATTTTGTTGGCGCGATGAACAAATATATCGCTTTTGAGTTCCAGCGGCACTTTCTGGTTGTTGGGCTTAAGGGCGGCATCACTGGATGTTTTTTCGCCATCTTGTTTTTTGTGATTGGCGGGCGTCTTTTGGGCCTGTTGGAAGGGCCCTCTGGAGGGAGCCCGTTTCAAACGCTGTTTGGCGGTTTTTCTCTAACCCCCTTGGTGTTTGCCGGTTTCTTTTTGGTGCTTGTTATTGTCAGCGGGCTAACTGCCCTGACGACCCGTATTACGGTCGAGCGCTATCTTGCAAATGTTGAATAGGGCGGCAATTTTTCAGTGATTTATATCAGGTCTGCACTCTTCAATTTTGCCTTTTATGCGATGACGATTTCGATTCTGATCATTGCTATTCCGATGTTGTTGCTCCCCAGCAAATATTGTTGGTGGRTTCCCAAAACMTGGGCTTTTTGCGCYCTWTGGCTGCTCAAATGGGTGGCGGGYATYGATTTTGAATTGCGCGGYMTTGAAAACAAACCKGAGGGCGGGGTGGTTTTGGCMTCAAAGCATCAGTCCGCATGGGAAACATTTGCGTTGGTATCAATCKCCAAYCAGCCAAGCTATATCGCCAAAAAAGAACTGACCTATATTCCGCTRTTYGGYTGGTTTTTGWRRAAACTSCGYCAGATMGCGGTKGATMGAAAACGYGGTTCTGATGCGCTTAAATCSATGGTTCCGCAGGTRRTSMRYACSGTGGGYGARGGSCGYGAYGTRRTYATYTTTCCAGAAGGWACRCGGCGRCCMRTKGGKGCMAARCCRGCYTAYAAATAYGGCRTTGTTGCYATTTAYAAGGMRCTGRATGCGCCTRTYGTTCCYGTTGCGCTCAAYTCTGGTGTGCATTGGCCRMGRMGRACRTTTTTGCGYTATCCYGGCACCATCATAATGGAAATTYTGCCGCCYATGCCCAARGGGCTGGATGAYAARACCTTTAAGGCGCAGCTTTCAGAARCAATTGAAGCGGCYACWAAYCGGTTGGTTGMAGARTCYCAAAGYAAAATGAAGCARTAGTTATTACTGGTCGAATTTTTTGGATAACCAGGCAAGGGCAGGRTCGCTTGTGCCAACGCTATCCAAATGCTCGCTGGTGTTGACCACRTAATCTCTRTTATGGCCRGATTGRCCTTGGCTTCGGGCGACAATCTCGTAYTGGGTTTCCAGATCRATYTTRCCSGCATATTGCTGGTGCTCGCGRTTGACCAGATAAGCGATGGCGGTGACGGTTTCRCCTGATGCWAGGCGCACTTTTCRCTGCTCTTCTTTGTAGACCATGTTGATCTGCTCGCGTTTGCGCAGATAGTCCAGYGTTTCWGYYTGMACTTTGGGGTGAACGGCAAAGGCAGTGCCYTTGCAGGAGCCRCCYCGRTCYARCCCAAGCACCAGGCCAGGGTTYTCTTGCGTGCCYCTRTGCACATAGGARTACACGCACAGGCTGCGATGYGCGCCGTGCARCACYGCRTCTTCTTTGCGCACAAAATCAAAGCCCGGGTTCCACATCAAYGAACCGTAACCAAAAACCCACATAAAATTCATATTTGTGTCTTATCTCGGATATCGAACATTATTTCACCATTTGGACCCAATACGGCGAATGGAAAGGCCTGACAAGTCGCGCCGGGTGGATTAAGAACAGCGCAAAGCACAAGATTTGGATTTCATAAACATGGTTCGGAAGATTAAAAGGCTCATCACACTCATTGTTGTTGTCATTGGTGGGTGGTCAGCATTTTGGTATGCAGGCAGCATTGCAGCSGACAAGGTTGTTGGCGAGATTGAGCAAAGAAGTGCCGCGCGCGGTRGCAARRTYGCTTGTAATGATCGCGATATWTCMGGTTATCCGTTTCGCATGGAAATCCGCTGTAGCGARGCKGTGCTGACATCGCTCAAAACGGGTTTGCATGCCTCGGTCAACAAGGTGCGCAGTATCGCGCTGTTGTATAACCCCGGCCATGTGATTGCGGAGGCCGATGGTCCGCTCAACGTTAATCTYCCTGAAAAAATGGGYGTTTCCGACACGATYGTTGCGACGTGGCAAACGGCAAGRGCCAGTGTTTCTGCYGGYATTTCCGGTCTTGAGCGYGCATCGSTSGATAGTMAGGACATCAARCTRGTATTTGAAGGCACTCAGGGCCGCGCRCCGTTTGAAGCGCTGAGTATTTCCCGGGCGCAGCTGCATRTGCGCCCTGATCCTGATGGGSCSGGCGATTATGATGTTGCTGCCGACATAACAGARTTRTTTGCAACCCGYGCGGGCCGCGATTTRCCARTTATGAATGCATCGGTGACGGGYAAGGCGCTGGGYGTTGGCGAGGCGCTGGAATATAAGCCTGAGCAGCAATTYAGGAGYTGGATAGACAATGGCGGTGCTTTTGAGCTGACCGCGTTGAAATTCGACAGTATGGGTTTTAGCACRCTGGCATCTGGCCTGTTACATCTGTCACAAACTGGTCTTCTATCTGGGCAGATTGATCTTGAGATATCACAGATCGACCAGCTTTCCGCGCTGGTGGTGGCCATTGCCCCGCGTCTTGAGGCCAATGCTGCGCAAATAACCACGCTTTTGAAGAACTTTTCGGCGGGCGGTGGCGGTGACACAGTCAAGATCGCGCTGACCGTGCGCGATGGCATTGTCAGCGCTGGTATTTTGCCTTTGGGACGTATTCCTGCGATTTCGTTCTAAAAGCTACTCAGCATCGCTTGGCGTTGTCACCTGACGGCCAAAATCTTGCGCATCGACTTCCTGTCCGGCATCAATAATSGCCCGGCGAATGCCGCGGGTGCGGGTGAACARYTCAAACAGCTCRTCRCCCTTGCCCCAGCGGATGGCSCGYTGCATKGCCGAAAGGTCTTCGGAAAACCGCGATAGCATTTCCAGCAGGGCGTCCTTGTTGTGCAGGCAAACATCGCGCCACATCGTTGGATCAGACGCCGCCAACCGCGTGAAATCCCGAAAACCACCAGCAGAATACTTTAGCACTTCAGATTTGGTCACAGATTCCAGATCATCGGCCGTGCCCACAATATTATAAGCAATCAGATGGGGCAGATGGCTGGTCACAGCCAGCACCRGATCGTGRTGYTCTGGCTCCATAAAYTCTATGTTCGAACCGCAACCCTGCCAAAACGCTTCCAGCTTGCTAATAGCTGCTTTKTCGGTGTTGGGCAGCGGCGTTAAAATGCACCARCGATGGKCAAACAACGTCTCAAAACCCGCGCCGGGGCCTGAATTTTCWGTACCGGCAACCGGGTGCGCGGGWATGAAATTAACATGKTYTGGCAAATGCGGCTGCATCTGCTCAACAATRGATTTTTTYACMGARCCAACATCRGAAACGATGGCACCCTGTTTCAAATGGGCWCCGATTACCTCTGCCACAGCGCCGCAGGCACCAACGGGCACGCAGAGGATGACACAATCTGCATCTTGCACGGCYTGCGCACTGTCCGCGTGATAGCTGTCGCCCAGATCGAGGCTTTTTGCCTCYKCYAAKGTYTGTGCRCGCCGTGTTGAGATKGAGATRTGGCCCGCCAGATTACGCGCCCTTGCGGCGCGCGCGATGGATGAACCAATCAAGCCGATGCCAATGATGGCGAGCTTGTCAAAAATCGGTTTTGAGGTTTGTTCAGTCACTTAAAAATTCTTTCAATGCGGTCAAAACGGCATTATTGGCGTCTTCGCTGCCAATGGTCATGCGCAGGGCGCTTGGAAAACCGTAGCTTGCGACGTTGCGCAAAATACAGCCCTGAGACTGTAGATAYTTGTCGGCCTCAGTCGCGTTTTTCTTCTCGTCTTGCGGGAARTGRATGAGAATGAAATTGCCAACGCTTGGCGTTACTTTCAGGCCCATCTCCTCGCAACCGCTTGTAACAAGCTCGAGCCATTTGTTGTTATGAGCAACAGAGCGATTGAYKTKATCTGCRTCGCGTATAGCAGCTTCAGCMGCGGCCAGYGCTGCACCRTTGGTGTTGAACGGCCCACGAATACGGTTAATYGCATCCATGATGTGRGCAGGGCCAAAGCACCAGCCAATACGCAGATTGGCGAGGCCATAAATTTTAGAAAACGTGCGTGTCATCACAACATTTTCAGATGTCGTCACCAGCTCGACGCCAGACTCATAATCGTTCTTCTCRACATAYTCTGCATAGGCGGCATCAAGCACCAGCAAKATATCATCGCGCAGGCCYGCRTGCAGRCGCTTCACCTCATCAAAKGGCAAATAAGTGCCGGTYGGGTTRTTGGGATTRGCCAAAAACACCACCCGTGTTTTATCGCTTACCTTGGCAAGAATTTCATCCACTTGCGCRGTCTGGTCTTTTTCCAGCGCCACAATGGGTGTCGCTCCAGTAGCCAGGATGGAGATTTTATACATCAAAAAGCCATGCTCGGAATAAATYGCCTCATCGCCTTCGCCAAGATARGCRCTGGCCAGCAAAGACAAYARCTCATCAGACCCAGCGCCGCAYAYRATRCGCTCMGGGTTGAGRCCRTGAACATCRGCAATGGCYTGGCGCAGCTTGSTKGAATTGCCATCCGGGTAATCTTCCAGATGCGAGATTGAGGAAATCGCAGCGATAGCCGCCGGGCTGGGCCCAAGCGGGCTTTCATTGGATGACAGCTTATAAATCAGRCCSGTTTTAGGATCGCGCCCGGTTGGAACAGATTTACCCGGCACATAGGCTGCGATTTTGTTGATCGATGAGCGAGGCTCAGGGCGAGTGGCTTTGATGTTCATTGATTTGAATCCCGATTTTTCAGCGCGGCCTTTCATAGGCTTGCGATGCCAGAAAATCAAAGAAAACATTGACAGCGTCCGCGACTGTAGACACTAAACGGAACGCACTTTGCATTCAGAAAACCAGTATTGTCGGATTATGTCAGTGTCTACCAAATCAAAAGACGCATTTATTGACGCCGTTTTTGAAGCCCAGCACCCATCCGGGCTTGTTGCGTACTTCGAAGGTGATGATGGTATCGACTTGATTTCAGGGGGCAAAATCTCCCCCATGCAGATCGCCTACAATACATATGGCGAGCTGAATGAAGACAAGTCTAATGCGGTGTTTATTTGCCATGCTTTGACCGGTGATCATCATGTCGCCAGCGACCACCCAGTAACCGGAAAGCCGGGCTGGTGGAAAACGCTTGTTGGCCCAGGATTGCCAATTGATACTGATCGTTACTTTGTCATTTGCAGCAATGTTATTGGCGGCTGCATGGGCTCTAGTGGCCCAGCTAGCCTGTCTGAAGACGGAACGTCTTTTGGCTTGGGCTTTCCGCTGGTTACCATCAAAGATATGGTCGCGGCACAGGCCAAACTCGTCGAGAGCCTAGGCATTGATCAGCTGTTCTGCGTCATTGGTGGATCAATGGGCGGTATGCAGGTTCTTGAATGGGCGGCTTCTTTTCCAGAGCGGGTGTTTTCCGCAGTGCCAATTGCCACAGCGGCGCGCCATACCTCGCAAAATATCGCGTTTCATGAAGTCGGCCGCCAAGCGGTGATGGCTGATCTTGATTGGCATGGCGGCGATTATATGAGTCAAAATCTGCGCCCCAAAAAAGGCTTGGCGGTGGCACGCATGGCCGCGCACATCACCTATCTTTCGGAAGCTGCTTTGCACCGCAAGTTTGGCCGCAATTTGCAAGAACGCGATAATGTTACCTTTGGCTTTGATGCGGATTTTCAAATTGAATCTTATTTGCGCCATCAGGGCATGAGCTTTGTCGATCGCTTTGATGCCAACAGCTATCTCTACATGACCCGCGCGATGGATTATTTTGATCTGTATGCGGAATATGATGGCAAATTGGCCAAGGCGTTTCAAAACACAAAAACGCGCTTTTGCTGCGTGTCCTTTTCCAGCGACTGGCTGTTTCCGACATCGGAAAACCGTGCCGTCGTGCATGCGCTKATCGCCGCCGGRGCCAGCGTTTCCTTTGTMGAGGTGGAAACCGACAAGGGGCACGATGCCTTCTTGCTGGATGTTCCWGARTTAATYGACACGGTTGGCGGGTTTATCCGCTCAGCTGCACAAGCAAAGGGCCTTTAGGCAACGTGCTGATGAGTTTTGGAAAGCTGGAAAAAGAAAATTCACTGGATCGCACAATGGCTGCGGATCCCAACCGTGTGGATTATCGCATCATTGCTGATCTGATACCCAACAATGCCAAGGTCTTGGATGTGGGGTGTGGTGAYGGGGCTTTGTTGGCGCTGCTGCAAGAAGAAAAGCAGGTTGATGGGCGCGGTATTGAACTGAGCCAAAAGGGCGTAAGTCAGGCCGTGTCGCGCGGGCTTTCTGTGATTCAGGGCGATGCCGATGAAGATTTGATGCATTATCCGGATCAAAGCTTTGACTATGTRGTTTTGTCGCARACAATTCAGGCAACGAGAGCGCCCAACCTCGTCTTGGCAGAAATGCTGCGCATTGGGCAGCGCGCTATCGTGTCGTTCCCCAATTTTGGCTATTGGCGGATGCGGGCAAATCTGATGTTGAAAGGCACAATGCCGGTTACCGAGGATTTGCCGTATAGCTGGTATGACACACCCAACATCCATTTTTGCACCATTCGTGATTTTGTGGCGCTGTGCGATGAGGCGGATGCCAACATAACTAAATTCATCGCTTTGGGCGGAAACCGGAATTTACTGGCCGATGGCATGCCCCTGTTCATGAAAAATATTTTGGGCGAGCAGGCCGTTTTACTGCTGGAAAACAGGGGCTGAGGTTTGTTTGCGTTGAATTAAACGCGGCTTACCGGAACCAGTACGGGGCGAATAGCCTGTTTGGACCACGCCGGTTTTGCAACCGGGATGCCCTGATAAAGCTGTTTGGTGGCCTCGACCATCAACACGCCGGAAAAGGCTGGCCAAAAGCGCCGGCCAAGAGACTCCCAGGAATTCGCAGATTTYAAGATAAGGCGGGCGTTTGAGGGCGGGAAATGYAGGGCACCGTCCCATTTTTCYGGCGAGAAAACGGCTCCGCGCAATAATTTTTGTATTTGCCCTCTGCTGAAGGGGCGACCATARCCGAAGGGCGATGTGTCYATTCTGGCCCATAARCCGCGCCGCGARGGTACRATGATGAGTATTTTKCCGCCYGGTGCCAACACGCGCCAGGCTTCCAAAAGRGCGGCATGGGGATCGCCCATCATTTCCAGCGCATGRACCATYAACAGCCGGTCTATCGACGAATCAGGCAGCGGAAGTGCTTCCTCATCCACCAGAGCAGCTAATCTGYCCGTATCTCTTGGCCAGGCAAAAATGCCTTGTCGCCCGGGCATAAAGGCAATTGTGCGTTCACTGTTTTTGGTAAAAACATCSAGATAAGGCGTKGGAAACCCTATGCCCAGCACCCGGTCGTGCTCTGTGTTTTTCCARAAACTGGCAATKCGAGCCTGCAGCAAAGGGGCCGCAATTTTCCCCAGTGGAGAACGATAAAACTCAAGAAGATCGACAACATCTAACTGCATGTTTTAGATATAAGCATTCTTAGTTGGTTTGTAGAGGTGCATAAGTCATATGAGCAAGTTGGATATCGAGCAATTCAATTGTCGCAGCGATAATTTTGGCGTTCTTGTTCACGACCCCGATAGCGGTYTGACGGCTTGCATTGATGCGCCCGATTATGCCGCCACGGTGGAAGCGCTGAAGCGCAGGGGGTGGACCCTTAGCCACATATTTATCACGCATCACCATACGGATCATGTGGAAGCGCTTGAACCGCTGAAATCTGAATTTGGTGCAAGAGTGATTGGCCCCAAAAAATCAGCCGCCTCGATTGGCAATATCGATATTCCTGTGGTGCAAGGCAACGTTATTGAATGGGCGGGCCGTGATGTGCGGGTGCTRGATACGCCCGGCCATACRCTGGATCACACCACTTATTGGTTCTGCGATGATGAGGTGGTGTTTACCGCTGATGTGCTGTTTTCGCTGGGCTGYGGSCGGGTGTTTGAGGGCGATCATGCCATGATGTGGGATTCGCTGGAAAAGCTGGCGGCTTTGCCCGATGCCACCAAAGTGTATTGCGGCCATGAATATACGCTGGCCAATGCGCGCTTTGCCCTGTCGGTTGATCCCGATAATGCTGATTTGGYGGAGCGGGCTAAAGAGGTTGCGCGGCTGCGGCAGGATGATTTGCCAACGCTGCCRACCACCATTGGYGTKGAGCGTAAAACYAAYCCGTTTTTGCGRGCAGATAATGCCGCATTGAAGAAAGCTGTGGGTATGGAAAACGCCAGCGCTGCGGAAGTCTTTGCTTATTTGAGAACGGCAAAAGACAARGCATAGGCCRYWGAGCTAGGCTGGAATTGGTGRGATTGRCCAAATTCATTCTGGGTAGTTAATCAAATGACACCAAGGGATGCTTTGTTGAGTTGGCGGCTTTTTCTTCTGTGTTGTTGGTCTTGGTTTTATGGTTTTGGATTGAGYCTGAGATGGGTTCGGCCAAAATACTGAAATCAATTTATTTACAGTAGGTTAAGCTCTGRTTGAGTTGATTGCAGYATAARRYTAGCTCTAGTGTTTTCAARTTGTTGCCRATGTAATGTGYATGCGGTTTGACCATTTTYAGAACATACTGAGGTAGAGTGTTTTGGGATGTGAATGGAYGTTTGGTGGTCGAACTTTGTGGATGGAGGAAAATTGTCCTCGCAATTCACGTTGCTCACTGGGTATATTTGCGGTGTTAGAAATAAAATTGAGGCGTGTATATGTCAGACGAACATTCGGATGACTTGGCAGAAATGCCTCAGCTTGAGCTTCGTGCTTTGCTTCTGAAATTTCGTCAGGAGTTTCATGATTTGATCGAAGCGATCAAGGCTGTCGGTGATGAGGGYGAYCCCTCYGAYGCGGTTAARATTCAACGGCTCAAGAAAAAAAAGCATGCTGTTAACGCGCGGATAAAATCTCTCGAAGACCGTCTTTTGCCAGATATTATCGCCTGATACCATCAAGATATTGATCGCCAAAAGCCCAATTTGCTTGCAATTGTGTGCCTCACTCAGTACTCAGCGTTTTTTCCAAGTCCTGTAATGGCGAGTGCTTTTTATGAGCAGTGAAACGGATAGGCCCTTGGTGGCTGTCATCATGGGGAGCCAATCTGATTGGCCGACCATGAAATTATGCGCTGATATTCTTGATCAGTTAGGTGTCAGTTTTGACGCTAAAATCATCTCGGCCCATCGCACGCCTGATCGGCTGGTAGAGTTTTCCAAAACCGCCAAGGATCTGGGTTTTAAAGTGGTTATCGCCGGGGCAGGTGGTGCCGCGCATTTGCCTGGTATGTGCGCTTCCATGACGCCGCTACCGGTGCTGGGTGTACCTATTCAGTCACGAGCTTTATCTGGTCAGGACAGTCTTCTGTCCATCGTGCAAATGCCAGCAGGTATTCCGGTGGGGACATTGGCCATTGGCGAAGCGGGCGCTAAAAATGCTGCGCTGCTTGCGGCCAGCATATTGGCCTTGAATGATCCTGAATTGGCGCAGCGGCTGGATGATTATCGTGCCAGCCAAGCCGATGCCGTGGCTCTGGCGCCTGTCGATGCTTAAACCCGGCAGTACAATCGGTATTTTAGGCGGCGGGCAATTAGGCGCGATGCTGGCCAGCGCTGCCTGCGAGATGGGTTTTAAAACGCACATCTATGCGCCTGATAACAACAGCCCGGCGTTTCAACGCACCAATCTTATCACTGTTGCGCCCTATGAAGATCTGGACGCGCTGAGCCGGTTTGCCGCTTCGGTGGATGTGGTGAGCTATGAGTTTGAGAACGTGCCGATTGCACCGCTTCAGCATATTCAACATACCGTTCCGATCAGACCCGGCATAAAAGCGCTGGAAACCGCGCAAGACCGGTTGGTGGAAAAGGATTTTCTGAAATCCTGCGGTGCGCGCCTGGCATCCTATGCAGAAGTTAATTCGCTTGAGGATTTGCAAGTCGCGACCCAAGAGATTGGCTATCCTTGTGTGTTGAAAACAAGACGTTTTGGCTATGATGGCAAGGGCCAGATTGTGTTGCGCGAAGGCGATGATCTGAGCCAGGCATGGAGCGGCCTAAAAGGTGCTCCGTGCGTGCTGGAAGCCTTTGTTGATTTCTTTGCCGAAACATCGCTGATCGCAGCGCGTGCGGTGGACGGCACGATTGCGGCTTTTGAGATGGCGCTCAACACCCACAAAAACCATATTTTGCACACCACGCAGTTGCCATGCGGATTGCCGGAGGATGTGCTGAGCGAAGCGGATAAAATCTCTCAGGAGATTTTGACCAGACTGGACTATATCGGTGTGATGGGTATCGAGTTCTTTGTCGCCAAAGAGAACGATACGCATGTGCTTTACGTCAATGAGATTGCCCCGCGGGTGCACAATTCTGGCCACTGGACGCAGGATGGTTGCCTTGTTGATCAGTTTGAGCAGCACATACGCGCTATCGCTGGTTGGCCGCTGGGCGCGCCGGTGCGTCATAGCAATATCGAGATGATTAATCTGATCGGCGATGACATCGATCAGGTGTCCGGCTATCTGGATGATCCGCGTTGCAAGGTTCACCTTTATGGCAAGGCAGAGGCCCGCTTGGGGCGCAAAATGGGGCATGTAAATCACCTGTTGGCATAAACGTGCGATATTGCTGCAAAACGGCCCCATCTGAGGGCTGAACCTGTAGACAATGCTGGCTGTGTCTGCTATGGCAGCGGCTCATTCTGAATAGAATGGTTACTGCAAGGCTCTTTTGGTGCGAATCGTATCGTGAGAGAGGCAGTTTGTAGTGACCGAAATTGAATTAAAGATTTTTATGGCCCTGCTTTGATTATGGCGGGCAATACAGGAAAGAGAGACGATCTACGTGCAAGTATCTGTTCGTGATAATAACGTTGACCAGGCCCTGAAGGCACTGAAAAAGAAGCTGCAGCGCGAAGGTGTATTTCGTGAAATGAAGCTTCGCAGCCATTTCGAGAAGCCTTCTGAGAAGCGCGCTCGTGAAAAAGCTGAAGCTGTGCGCCGTTCCCGCAAGCTTGCACGTAAACGTGCACAGCGCGAAGGCCTGCTGGCAAAGAAACCTCGCCGTTAATCGGTAGAGGTTTGGCGCCACTAAATGTGGTGCCTGTAGAATTGCATTTTGGGAAGCGGTTGGACGTATCCGATTCGCTTCCTTTGTGTTGTTTGGGTCAAGCAAGCTGAGTTGCATATTTTTGATGCGTGTTGATTTGACGAAATTTATGACCGCCTTTGCATGGCCCCGTTTGGGCCCTGTGCTTGCTGTTATATGTGCGTCATTGCTGTCAGCCTGTCAGAGTGGCACTTTGCCTTCCTCRGAYATCGCAGGRGCGCAGGCTGGTTCTGATGCCAATCTGCAAAGCYTGAGYGCTGTCGTAAACCGCACMCCCAGCGATCCCAACGCCTATAATATTCGCGGTGCAGCGCTYGGCAAAGCCCGGCGCTATGAAGAGGCGATTGCCGATTTTAAYCGCGCYCTGCAACTYAATCCTCGCTTCTATCAGGCCTATGCCAATCGYGGATTGGTGTATCGCTTTATGGGGAATAATGATCAGGCMGTGCAGGATTATGACCGGGCGATCCAGGTTAATCCAAACTACGCAACGGCCTATATCAGGCGCGGCAATGTCTATCGCAAAAGCAGCCAATTGGCGCGTGCGCTAGARGATTATAACCGRGCCGTACAGCTACAGCGCACAAACCCGGAAGCTTTTCATAATCGCGGTTTGGTGTATCAGGCGCAGAATTTGCACAATTTTGCCCTTGAAGATTTCACCACGGCCATTGGYTTAGCCCCGCAGGCTCCWGCSCCCTATAATGCGCGCGGTGAAAGCTATCTGGCTGTTGGCGATGCTCGTTCAGCGCTTGATGATTTCAACGCTGTGGTCAGCCGYCAGCGCAGTAATGCGCAAGGYTGGTATAATCAGGGRCGRGCAYTGCAAGCGCTTGGCCGCAACAGTGAAGCGGTGTCATCATACCAAAAATCGCTGACACTTAATCCTAAAAACAACGCTGCCAAGCAAGCACTTGAGACCGCACGCCGGGCGGGCTAAGTCCAGCGATCAAGCGCTTCTTCATCGCTCTCTTTGGCATCAACCCAATTGCGCTCGATGCCATCTGCGCCATGTTCTTTCTTCCAGAACGGTGCACGAGATTTCAAAAAATCCATGATGTAATCAGCACCGGCAAAAGCTGCTGCCCGGTGCGCACTTGTGGCCGCCACCAGCACAATGTTGTCGCCAACATCTATTTTGCCAACACGGTGCACAACGCGAATGCCCATCAAAGGCCATTTTTGTGCGGCTTCGCGGCAAATCTCTTCAATCTTGGCTTCTGCCATGCCGGGGTAATGTTCCAGCTCCAAAGCACTCAATTTCTCATCCACTCGGCAAAGCCCGGTAAAGGCGACCAAAGCCCCAACCTCATGTTTGCCAGCGGTGAGCAAGGCGGTTTCCGCAGCTGTATCAAACGCCGCGTGCTCAATGCGTATGTGAATGGGGCAGGATGCATCAACCAAGGTCTTTAGCCYCCGGTCATYGGYGGRAAAATCGCWATTTCACGRGCGYYRCCAATAAGYGCATCATGCTCGACATGCGATTGATCCAGCGCCACACGCAGCGATTCCATATCCTGCATGGCATTTTCRTAATTCTCGCCCAGCCCGGAAAGCCAGTTYAGCAGTTGSGYAACATTGGTCACATYTKCMGGKAWKTCKCGYGCTTCATGGGCCACGCCAATGCGCTCTCTCACCCAGGCGAAATAGAGCAATTGTGTCATGGTCYGWTCCTGCCTTAGTCGTCGCTGTCGATCAGATGCCTAATGCCAGCGCGGAAATAATCATAGCCAGTATATAGGGTCAGGATTGCGGCYAACCAGAGCAAAATGCCGCCYGCTTCCGAAACATAAGGRATAATTTTGTCCCCGGCRGTGCCAGCAAGCAGGCAGGCCARCGCMACCATTTGAAACGCAGTTTTCCACTTTGCCATCTGAGTTACCGGAACACTCACRCGCAATTCAGCCAGGAATTCWCGYAGGCCMGAGACAGAAATTTCRCGCATCAATATGATAACAGCGGCCCAAATGGACATGCCKGTGATGGTTTGATCGGCGCACAGCACAATCARGGTCACAGAGATMAGCAATTTGTCGGCGATGGGATCRAGCATGCGCCCAAGGGCRGATTGYTGGTGCCATGCACGCGCCAGATAGCCATCGAGAAAATCTGTAATGCTGGCGATGATAAACAGGGAAAAGCCCAACCAACGGCCAAAATCGCCYGCTAAAAACAAYGAGCCCACAACRGCAGGTACAGCCAGAATCCGGCCATAGGTCAGTATGTTAGGCACGTTGAACACTGSGCTGCGCTTGGTGCGCGCTGGAATTTTGTCTTGGCTGGTCATTTTGCTAATCCACCATGGGTAAGCWGGTGCGTCAACGGTAAACAAGTCGGAATGGYRATGGATTGGGTCATAGTGTCTATTTTGCAGGACAAGGGGGCTTTAAAACCTGATCTAAATCATGTTCTGTTCAATTATACACTTATGGCATCCGGCATATTTCTCAAGAGAATCACTTGGGAAAAAACCACCCAATTTAGAAAGCTGCTCAATTTGGAAGGCCGCCCGGGCTTCAATCTTTTTGAGTGTCGTGAAAAAAGTCAAAAATGCTTTGTGCCATTTGCTTTGAAACGCCATCTACCTTTTCCAAATCGGGTAAGCCAGCCTTGCTCACTGCTTTGGAGGTGCCAAAATGATGTAGTAGAGCGCGTTTTCTTGTTGGCCCAATCCCGCTAATCTCGTCCAATGGGTTCTTGGTAATATCGCGTTTGCGGCGCGCGCGGTGAGAGCCAATGGCAAAACGGTGAGCTTCATCGCGCAAGCGCTGAATGAAATACAAAACTGGGTCGCGCTCCGGCAACATAAAGGCCTGACGACCCGGAATAATGAATTTTTCACGCCCGGCATCGCGCTCTGGACCCTTGGCAATGCCAACGATTGGCATGTCGCTCAGGCCCAACTCATCCAGCACCGCTTTCACGACGCTAATTTGGCCCTTACCGCCATCAATCAACAGCAGGTCCGGCCATGTGCTGGTATCAACGGCACCATCTTCTTCTGCGCGTTTGGGGCCGTCGGTTTCTTTGAGCAAACGAGAGAAGCGGCGGGTTAGCACTTCGCGCATCATGCCGTAATCATCACCCGGCACGATGTCTTTGGATTTGATATTGAATTTTCGGTACTGGTTTTTCAAGAAACCTTCATTGCCAGCCACGATCATGCCGCCCACCGCATTGGTGCCCATAATATGGCTGTTATCGTAAACCTCTATGCGTCGTGGCACCTCTTTTAGGTCAAAGGCTTTCTGCACGCCTGCTAGCAGTTTTTTCTGTGAGCTGGTTTCGGCCTGTTTGCGGCCAAGYGCCTCTTTGGCATTGGTCATGGCATGGGCGATMAGGTCTCGCTTTTCGCCGCGTTGCGGTTTGGAMACCTGWACTTTGTGCCCCATGCGGGCRGTAAAYGCCTCGCCCAACAATTCATGATCTTCGCCYAAATGGGAAACCAGAATCAGAGAGGGCGATGGCTTGTCATCATAAAAYTGCGACAGGAAGGATTCCAGCACGWGGCCGGGATCTAATGTTTCATCKGCCTTGGGATAATAGGCGCGGTTGCCCCAGTTTTGCCCGGTGCGGAAAAAGAARACCTGAATGCAGGTCTGMCCRTCYTGCTGATAAAGCGCGAAGACATCGGCTTCATTGACGGTTTGCGGRTTGATGCCTTGCTGGGATGTTACGTGCGAGAGGGARGAAAGCCGRTCGCGGTAWATGGCGGCRGTTTCAAACTCCATYTTTTCCGATGCGGCTTCCATTTTGGCCGCTAGATCCAGCTTCACGGCTTGGCTTTTGCCGGACAGGAARCCYTTGGCTTCATCAACCAGCTCGGCATAGCCCTCGGTTGARATTTCTCCGGTGCAGGGGCCTGAGCAACGCTTGATTTGATAGAGCAGGCAGGGCCGGGTGCGGTTGTCATAATAGGAATCGGCGCAATTGCGCAGCAGGAAGGATTTTTGCAGCGCTGTGATGGTGCGGTTAACCGCGCCAGCYGAGGCAAAGGGGCCRAAATAGCTACCCTTYCGCTTGCGCGCGCCGCGATGTTTTACAATTTGCGGGGCYTCATGGTCCTGCGGGATCAAAATGTAGGGGAAGGATTTATCATCGCGCARCARSAYRTTGTANKYGSGSCGWKAGCGNCTTGATSAGGTTGKYYTCSARCAGCAGCGCTTCCGCCTCTGTRCGGGTGGTGACAAACTCCATATTCGCGGTAGAACTGATCATCCGCACGATACGGTTCGACTGGCTCATGATGCGGGTGTAGTTGGTGACGCGCTTTTTYARRCTGCGTGCCTTGCCGACATAAAGCACCTCGCCATCAACATCATACATGCGGTAGACGCCGGGGCTGTTGGGCAGGTTTTTTACAAATGCCGCGATGACATCAGGCCCGGTTTTAGCGCCGGGCTCAGATGCTTGCTCGCGATCAGCGCTGGAGGTTTCCTGCTGGCTCATTTGTTCTTCTGACGTTTCACTGTTCTACCGTGTTTATCACATCCGGGGTTTCTCACGCCAGATGCTGGCCGCATTGCCGTTCTTTCAGCCTTGGCGAAGCTTAGGAATGAAGGGCAAAGCCCACATAGGAGATATAGAGCACCACCATCACCATTCCTACTGGCCGGGTTATGGGTTTACGCAGGAATATAAAGGGCAGCAGGGCAAGACTTGTCAGCAGCATTAACCAGGCATCGGGTTGGAAAATATCCTCTGGCACCGGCAGTGGATAAAACACCGAGGTGGTGCCCATAATAGCCAGAATATTAAAAATATTTGAGCCGATAACGTTGCCGATTGCCACCGCGCCGTGGCGGTGCCATGCGGCCATCAAAGCGGCGACCAGCTCTGGCAGAGAGGTGCCGATGGCAACGACGGTCAGGCCAATGGTGGTTTCTGAAATGCCCCAATCACGGGCGATGCTGGTGGCACCAAAAATGGTGAAATGGGCACCAATAGGCAGGCCGATAAGGCCTATTACCAAGAAGGTTGAAAGCAGCAGCGTGGATTTCTCCGATACATCGCTAAACTCATCTTCAAGGGCCTCTTGGGCGTGGCGGCGATGGCGCTTGGCAGTGCGGTAATTCTCATACAAAAAGAAGACTAGCAGGGACAACATGACAACGCCGTCGAGCCGCGAAAGAAGTCCGTCACTGCTCAACGCTAAAAACAGCAGCGTCACGGCGATCATGAAAATAGCGCTGCGCTTTGTGCCCTCGCCATGGCATACGATCAGCGCGATCAGCGATGGTGCACCCAGAACCAGTAAAATATTGGCGATATTCGAGCCCACCACATTGCCAATGGCAATGCCGCCGGCATTCTCACTTGCCGCTTCCAGAGAGATCACCAGCTCCGGCGCGGAAGTGCCAAAGGCGACGATGGTCAGGCCAATGACAAGTGGCGGAATGCCCAGCCGCTCAGCCAGGCCCACAGCGCCGCGTACCAGCAAATCTCCGGCAAATACCAATATAATGAGCCCGGCAACAAGGGATAGATAGCTGAGCATAGGTTTGCGGATTTCCTGATCGAAATTTGGTCAATGTATCCGGTTTATATAAGCCTATTTTCGAAAAATGGAAGCGCTCACGGCAATCCAGATGGGTGCCCTAAATTGCCGTAATTGCTTCTTATATCATGGCTTTTAAGCGAGCCATTTTTCCTTGCCCAACAGGCGCTCGCCAAGGGGTGTCAGCTTGGCTGTCGTGGTGTTGTGCTTTTCCCATTCGCGCGGATCGCCGGGAAAATCTTCGCGTTTGGGATGGTCCAACTCTCGCCACAGCCGCACGCGCTCTTCGCGCATTTCTGTGTCGTCCCACTCGGCGGGGTGCATCGAGATATATTGCGCCATGCGCACGCGGTTGTCAGAATGGTTGGGCCGCACACCATGGGCCAAGAGCGAGTTGAAAATCATCAAATCACCGGGCTCCAGATCAATATTGACCCGCGCTTGGCCTGTCATATCTGGCAGCATCGGGTTGCGGGTCGCGGGTTGGGTTTTGACCCATTCATCGAAATGCTCAAACAGATCGGGCACGCATTGGAAGCCGCCGGTCTCATCGTCTTGCTCTTTCAGGCTCA
Organism: Hyphomicrobiales bacterium; assembly: GCA_002746425.1. Lineage (GTDB taxonomy): Bacteria > Pseudomonadota > Alphaproteobacteria > Rhizobiales. The sequence goes on from NVXB01000019.1 coordinate 44,624, forward strand.
ACACGCCTTGCACGGAAATCGGCTGCGGGCGGATGGAGGTATCAACATCCCAATGGATAAAGCCCTCGGGATTGCCTTTGACCTGTTTGGGCGGATTGAGGTTGGCGCGGTCAATCGTCACCCAAAGGTCTTCGCGGTCCCAAATATCGACAAACACATCATAGATGCGCTGTTCCATGCGGTTGTCCCACAGATATTGATGGTTATAAATCTCAACCATCCCGGCATTGTTCAGCTCTTTGCGGGCATGGGCGCGGCGCTGGGGGGCGTACCAGGTGCTGGCGTCATCAGGGGCTTTTTCATCGAACTCCCACAGCAGATCGGTTAGCCGCTTGAGATTTTCTGCAGGCACGGCCTGCTTGACGATGACATAGCCCTTGGTGATCCAATGCTGCCAATCGCCTTCAGATAAAACCCGCAGCGGCAGCTTTTTCTTGATGTCACGCAGTTGAACGGTCAGCGATGAATTGGTTGGATGGCTGTCGTTGAATTTATCCATGCTTAAATTTCCCCCATTGCTCCCACTGCTTATCCGCATGCGGGCTGTTGAAAGGCATTATGAAGGAACCCGAGCGAAAAAGTTGTCGCTCACTTGCATAAATTGATACTATTATGGCGTATTGAAGCAAGGAACGCCCGATGAGGCCCTATCTTGAAAAACTGCCCTATGAGCCCGGCTCGTCCCTCTGTGTGCTTAATCGCCGCCTGGATGAGGCCATTCCATTTCAATGGCACCACCACCCCGAATATGAGCTGACGCTGACTCTAAACTCGCGCGGGCAGCGTTTTATTGGCGATCATGTGGGCGAATATGATCATGGCGATTTGGTGCTGGTGGGGCCAAACCTGCCCCATACATGGGCCTCGCGCAGTCGCCTTCAAAAAGCAGAGCCGCATATCGCGCTGGTCATCTGGTTTCACCCTGATTGGGTACAGCAGATCACCCAATGCTTTGTGGAGTTTGAGCGACTAGAACAGTTTTTGAGCCGAGCAGGGCGCGGCCTGCACTTTTCAAAAACCACGGCACACACTCTGCGAGAATCTTTTGAGGCCCTGTTTGAAACCTCTGCCCAAGAGCGCGTTTTTGCCCTGTTGCGATTGCTTGAGCACTTGTCCAAGGATAGCGATGCACAGCCACTGGCCAGCACGGCGGTAAGCCGTGATCATGCGGGCGAAAGCCGTGAGCGGATAAGCCGGGTGCTGGCATTGATTCATGGCAGCTATTCTGAAAACCTGCCGCTTGAAGAGCTTGCCGATGAGGCCGCGTTGAGCATTTCGGGCGTCCACCGACTGTTTCAAAAACATGTGCGCACCACCATCAGCGCCTATATTATGCAGTTAAGAAYTGGYGATGCCTGCGCYCGCCTGTCCGGCACCGATCAGCCCATAAACAGCATCGCCCATGATGTGGGCTACCATWCTCTTGCAAATTTCAACCGRCAATTTAARRCCTTGAAAGCRATGACCCCTCGRGAATACCGCGCGCACTTYCGYATAAGTATWTGAAAAAYATASAGTATTRGRAACSRYCKCAATTYGACCAAAAATATTAAACAAATATTAAGGTAAATAAAGATTTGCGTTAACCATGTCTCTTAAGCGTTGATTGTGGTTTCCAAGAGATAAACAGAGCACGCCGGATTTTACCGGATTTGCTAACTGTCTATTGGAGCAGAGATCATGGTTTCGCGTTCTTCTCTTCTTTCTTGTGCATGTCTTGCCGCCTTGGCGGTCTCGATGAATACCTCTTTTGCCGCTGATCTGGATACCAGTGATGGCGGTTACTACAACAATCAGCCCACCTATAATGGTGCTCCCCCCGCTGATTGGACTGGCGCTTATATGGGCGCAATGCTGGGCTATAATTGGGGCACATTTGAYCCCGCAACCGGCGCAACTGTGGATACGTCCGGTRTMCTGGTGGGCGGCTTTGTRGGCTAYAACTTCCAGATGGGYGCTATTGTGSTTGGCGGYGAAGCTGACRTTGYCATGACCAGCATGGAYGGCAGCTCSGGYRSTAACTCTGCCGATGCCGACTGGATTGGTACAGCGCGYGCCCGTTTGGGYTATGCGTGGAGCCGRCACTTGGTTTATGGCACAGCRGGCCTTACCTTCATGAGYGCAGATATGAGCCTTWMCGGGCCAACCGATGACAAYACCCATATTGGTCTTGTTGGCGGTGCTGGCTGGGAAGTCATGCTGAATAAATCATTCAGCGCGCGCGGCGAATATCTCTATTCTGCYTATGGYGAYAAGGAATATTCCAACGTGGATACCGACACCAGCACCCACGCTATTCGCGCAGGCGTTGGYTACCACTTCTAAGAACAATTCGCTTAGTCGTATAAATTGAGAAGACCCCGCAATGCTGCTGCGTGCTGTTGCGGGGTCTTTTTGNTTYTAGSCWGGTTTTACGGTGGTTTCGTCATAGGCTGGAACCGCTGCTCTAAACGCATCCAGCCACGTTACCATTGCGGGCCATTTATCCCGCCAAGCACCCTCAAAGCGCAAATCCTGATAGCCAAGTGAGCAGGCAATTGTGATGTGGCCGATGTGGATATCGTCAACGCTGTTCAACACCGGTGGATTTGCCGCCAACGCATCCATACCGCGTGCAACCTTATCTGCCTGATAGCTCAACCAGCTTTCCAGCTGCATGTCTTCGGCGCGAAAACGCTTTTCATAAACCTGCAAAAGGCAGGCATCCATAATGCCGACGCCCAGCGATTGCATGACCAAAGCTTCAAAGCGACCATTGCCCGCCGGTATGATTTTATCGCCGCCCGCGCGGTGGTTGAGATACTCAACAATCACCCGGCTATCATAAAGCGCCAGGCCATCCTCGGTAATCAGCACCGGAATTTTGCCAAGCGGGTTTTGCGCGCGCAGGGTATCAGCAACATCATTGGTATCAGCAAGCTGAAACTCAATATCATCCTGCAGCCCAAGAATGGCCGCGCTAAGCTTAACCATTCGGCCAAACGGAGATGCGGGAGATGAACGCAATGTCAACATAGTGTGTTTTCCTTTTTTCTTCTTTTAAGTCTATGCTGAGCGCTTGGCATACTTCAAATTCAAATTATCGATCATTACAAACGCCAATTGAAACCAAATCCCAAAAATGTGTGAGCGCRGCCCAAGACGATGATGAGCCAAACCCACCTATTGATCGGCGCTGCTGCCTTTACCCGGCAGGGACAAACCCTTCGCAATTGCGCCGTGCTTGTGGGGGCGATGATCCCCGATGTGTCGATGTATYTGCTTTATGGCATGAGCCGCATGGATGGYGTGCCATCGCAGCAATTCTGGCGGGTGCTGTAYTGGCAGGACCCATCRCAATTCTACAACGCCATTTCAAATTCGTTTCCRCTGTTTGGCGCRCTRTTGCTGGCRGGYGTGCTGATGCAAARRGCSAATYTGTCYAYMATGRTCGAGAATAYCGGCTAYGTGYTGGCGGCCTTTGCACTGGGGGCCTTGCTGCATTTATCGTTTGATTTTCCGGTTCATGCAAATGATGCGCACCGGCACTTTTGGCCCTTTACCGATTGGCGGTTTTTCTCGCCTCTATCCTAYTGGGATTCGCGTCACTTCGCAGATTATGTGCGCGTTGCAGAGGCGGTYATYGGCATTGTCTCGGCGATCATACTCATCCGGCGTTTCAAAAACATATGGGTGCGTATCATCACCGTGYTGATGCTTTCCAGCTAYATTCTGGTGCCARCCTATTTCTATYTGGTGCTAAGTTAGCGGCTTGATCAGCGCACGGGCGGCATCAAAATGCGGTTGCGCTGACAGCCMAGCCTATCCACCGCYGGGCAGGCAAAAAACTCCAAATCCTTGGACATGCAYACSCGRATTTCYTGCARRCGATTATCCTCGCAAGCAATGCCCATTTCCTCTGGRTCGAGMCCATTATTGAATTTAGAAAAMGCGGCTTCCACCTGCAAAGGCGCAACAGCAACCGTGCGGGTGAGYTTGCGAAGGGCRGGCGGCACRACRATYTTTTTGCGCGCTGCACGGGCCAGCGCAAAATAYTCGCTTTGGCTCAGYCCRGAGCAAACRCCRTGCTTGCGCCATTGATGCCCGATCAAACCAAAGCTTGGCATGATATCCAGCGTATCGCGCGCCAGATCATTTGGCACCCGCGAAGGCTCACTGCTTTCGCAATACACCGGCCAGTCGCCGCCCTTATATTGTGGCCACAGCCCATGCACGATAAAGGCGAAAGAGCGCCCCGGCCCGCATTGCTGCCTGTTGGTCAATGCCACGCCATCGCCCGCACAAAAGCTGGGAGACCATGACAGCGACAACACATAGAAATCAAAATTACCGGCGCGGGCGCCGCGAATTTCCTTGGCGCTAAGCGGCGTTAGTAACAAAACGGCAATCAGGGCCACGAGACATTTTGTGGCGGTCTTGGCCGTCCTGATTGAGAACATCAATTAGCGAACAGATTTGCAGCTAGCGCCATATACATGCCAGCTATCATGGCCGCGCATGCAATAGCTGACCTGCCAGCTGAGCGAGGCAAAGCCCATACGCTCTTCAATCATATAATAGATTGTGTGCTTGTAGCCGTTGGACAATACGCCGCGCGCCCGGCAATGGCGGTGATCAATTCTGGATTTGGTCCGTCCGGTTGCCCGTGTTTGGCGCACACGCTGAATATGGCTTAATTGGCGCGCAGGGGCATGCCGAATTTTGGACCATGTTTTGCGCTCTGCCCAATTAAATTTGCGCTGAATACGTTTGAGCACACGGGCATTGTTGCAAGCAGGAATGAAACCTGGCCCACGCGGATCGCGCGATAACGCTCGGCTTCCCGTTTGGTGTGCTTGGGCCTGAATGCCGGAATAGAGCGGCAGGGAGGTGCTACCAAATATCAACGGCAGGCTCATCAAAACGGCCAATGAAAAACGCAAGATCACTCGATTACCCAGGATTGAGGTCATGATTCGGGTCCTGTTTGCTTATTCAAAACCACTGTGATCATGCAAGCGCGCGCTTGCAAGGTTTTTCCGTATGGCAAATGTTGCAATGGCATAAACTGGGCACAATTTTTTGGAAGCAATTAGCCACTTTTTAGAGAACAATTTGGTCAAGTTGGAGAATTATTTTAATTCACTATGCGTAGCTTGGGTTTGTTGTTTACAGGTTTTCCAACATCCCCGTAAAGAGTGGTAAATTCAGTTTTATACATCGGAATAAAATTAAGTAGATCATCAAAAGTGTACCCAAGTTCATCTAAATGGGCGCGTAAAATTGCAGTCATTATTTTGGGTGTCTCGTGAGCAAAATCCAAATTTGATGGTTCACGAGTTTTCCAGCCCCGTTTGGCAATCTGCATGTTGAGATATCTATACTGGTTTGGTGTGATCAATTTCTCTCTGTTTGCTGCATACAGAATTGCACTCATTGCCATTTTCCACTCAGGCTTTAAGGACGCCAAGAGCTCAAGAGTGGGTTTTCTGCCTCTAAACTGAGATCGAAGTTCGTTTGGGGGGAACAAAAATGTGCTAGAAAATTCGAAAGCTTCTCTTTCCATATCTGGCGTTGGGAATTTATGCATTATGACATGCCCCAATTCGTGCCCAAGGGTCAGGCGCATGCGGTCCGCAGGGTGCGCGCCGTTTAGTAAAATTAATGGTGGTTGCCCCGGCACCTGAAATGTCATGCCACTGACACTTGCACCGCCAAAGTCTGAATGCGCAACAATAATTCCAGCTCTTTCCACGAGAGCTGTGAGGTTATTTATTGGACCAAATGGAAGTTTCCAATGTGCTCTTAATAGCGCTGCAATTTTGGTTGGTGTGCCGTATGATTCGACATCAAATTGCGGCAAATTACTTGTTGGTGAATAATCTACGCCGTCTAAAAATCTGCGCATCTGCATTGCACGAATATTTAACTCAGCTGTTACCATATCCAAGTCTCTCGCCGTTACCGATGCCTTGGCGCGTGGCATTGGATGAACGCTAACAGCAGGCCCATAAACGGGTTCATTTAAGCTGAAAAACCCCTTTGGAATATCGTAAACTCGTGACGCCAATAATAAGAAACTAGAATCGGCTTCAGCTGCACCGTTTTCGTAGCGTGAAAGTACAGGCTGAGTTACTCCGAGCTTGCCGGATGCAAACTTCTGAGTGAATCCTTTTCGTTGCCGCGCGAGGCGCAGCATGTTCCCAATATTTGACATTGACTATGCTCGATCTTTTTTATCGAGCTCGCTATCACGTTTTGGTTTGATAAGGCCATCAAAATCGTCATCTGGATCAGTTGGGCTTGTAGGAATATTGATGACAATTTCTTTGTCATCAGCACGATCTATTGGATACTCCCAAAGCAAGGTATCTCCGTCTCGTGCCAAAATATGTATTGATTCCAGTTCAGTGAATATGTCGTTTGCTACCCAAACAATTTCTAGCTTTGCGGTATTCGGTGGCATGTTTGGAAGTTGCCCATCTGCTTCAGCAAATGCCATTGCTGCCTGTGTTGGAATATTATTTCCCAAAAGATTAGTGCCGCTTTTTTTAAATCGAATACAACAATTACTGTGAAAAATCTTGAAGGTTTGGGCCTCAGTTCGCAGCATGAATTTTTCATCAGAGCCAAATTCTTCAAATGCATAACGAGCGATGGCGTCAAAAATATCATTGCTCTTTGTTCGGCTGTAGAGCAATGGAGCAAAACCATTTTCCAGTCTGCATTGTTTCAATGCAATATACTCAGCCCAAGCTGATTCAATGACTCTAATAATACGATCGTGATGCGGAGACCAAATGTCTTGCGCTTTTTCTTTTGTGATAGTCATAGCGAGCTCCTGATTCTTGGTTCAAGTATGCTCATACATTTTTTGCAAATCAACGTTAAAATATGCAAATCCTATCCAGTAAGTGGTTTTCCCACATCATTTATACGAACTCTTGCCTCACTTTTATCGCAGAATTAGATACGGTATGGCAAGGTATCAATATACAAACTGAGATACTC
>NVXB01000130.1 GCA_002746425.1 Hyphomicrobiales bacterium
GCCGCCTAGCAGCATGAGATTCGTTGCATCACCGGGCTGTATATGAAATTACAGGCGCAGTTACCCTGCCGGTACTTCGATGAAGCCTCAGGCATGTTTGGTTCTTGATGAGGAAAATTGTATGAACATCACAATGATTGGCACCGGATATGTCGGCCTTGTATCCGGGATATGCTTTTCCGAATTCGGGTTTCCCGTAACCTGCGTGGATCTGGATGCTGGTAAGATTGATGCGCTGAACCAAGGTGAGTTGCCCATCTATGAGCCAGGCCTTGAGCGTTTGATGCAAGAGAACATTGAGCGCCTCTCCTTTACCACTGACTTTGACAACGCCGTTTCCAATGCTGATGTTGTCTTTATAGCAGTGGGCACGCCATCCCGGCGCGGCGATGGCGAAGCGGACTTGCAATATGTGCATGCCGCCGCCCGGCAAATCGCGCGGGTTATGAAGCCCAATACGGTTATTGTCTTAAAATCGACCGTTGTCGTTGGTACCAATGCCGAGGTTCGAGACATTATAGAGCAGGAACGTCCAGGCGTTCCGTTTTCGCTTGCATCCAATCCGGAGTTTCTGCGCGAAGGATCGGCCATTGAGGATTTCATGCGCCCCGACCGGGTTGTCGTTGGCGTGACCGATGAGCATGCGAAAGAGGTTTTGCAAAAGCTCTATCGGCCGCTTTATTTACGCGATGCACCTATCGTTTTCACAACACCGGCAAATGCTGAGCTTATAAAATACGCCGCGAACGCGTTTTTGGCGATGAAAATCACCTTTATTAATGAAGTGGCTGATTTGTGCGAAAAGACTGGCGGAGATGTGCAGCAGGTCGCCAGAGCCATTGGCCTTGATAACCGCATCGGCGGCAAGTTTCTGCATGCGGGCCCTGGGTTCGGTGGGTCATGCTTTCCAAAAGACACCCGCGCCTTTGCCGCGACGGGGCGCAAATACAACGCGCCACAGAGGCTGATCGAAACTGTGAGTGAGATCAATGAAGCCCGCAAGATTCAAATGGCAGACAAAATATTGCAGGCTCTTGGCGATCAGCCCTCAGGCAAAACTGTTGGCGTTCTGGGACTTGCCTTTAAGCCAAACACCGATGATATGCGCGAAGCGCCAAGCCTGACGATTATTCCGATACTGGAAAAAGCTGGCGTGCAGGTAAAAGCGCATGATCCGCAAGCGGTTGAAGAAGCAACACCGCATTTGCCGGGCACCACGATGTGCGAAACGGTTGATGAGACCATCGGTAATGCCGATGTTGTTGTCATTCTAACCGAGTGGAATGTTTATCGCGCGCTGGACCTAAACCACGTGAAAAAGGCAATGCGCGGCGACACGCTGGTTGATTTGCGCAACATTTACCCGGCGAGTGAGCCAGAAGCTGCTGGCTTGCGCTATCTCAGCATTGGTCGGTAATTATTGCTGCACTGCAAAAAGAAATGTGGCATTTATCGCAATGCAATATATTATACGAATGGCTTAGATCGGTCAGCCGCTCATACGGCTGCTGAATAAAGGACTACCATTCTAAGCCATCTTAGACGATTTGAATTCTGTATCGGATTTACTCCCAATTCATCTTAAAGGAATTGAAAATGAAACATTTTTCACTGTTTGCCGCGCTTGCTTTGGCTTTGCCAATGGCAGTTGTGGCTGCACCGCCCCTTCTGGCGAAGGATACCTTAACGCTTGGTGTTGTGCTGGAGCCCCCTGGGCTTGATCCAACGGCTGGTGCCGCCGCCGCGATTGATGAGGTAGTTTATGCCAATGTGTTTGAAGGCCTCACCCGCATAGATGAAACAGGAACCGTGCAACCAGCGCTGGCTAAAAGCTGGACCGTTTCTGATGATGGCAAAACCTATCGCTTTTCACTGCATGAAGGCGTCAAGTTCCACGATGGCACCACATTTGATGCAGACGATGTCGTGTTCTCCATCAAACGCGCCACGGCCGATGATTCCACCAACGCTCAAAAGGCTCTGTTTAGTGCTATTGAGAATGTTGCGGCTGATGGTGCCAATACGGTTGTCATTACTCTGTCGCGCCCACAGGGTGAGTTTTTATTCAATATGGGCTGGGGCGATGCTGTTATCGTTGCGCCAGAATCAGCGGCAGACAACAATGCAAACCCGGTTGGCACTGGCCCGTTCCAGCTTTCCAAATGGATGCGCGGTGATCGCATAGAGTTGATGGCCAATGCTGATTATTGGGGTGAAAAACCTGCTCTCACCAAGGTAACTTTCAAATTCATTCCAGACCCGGCAGCCGCATTTGCGTCGCTTCAAGCGGGCGATGTGGATGCGTTTCCCAACTTCCCTGCCCCGGAAAACTTGGCGCAGTTTGAATCGGACCCGCGCTTTACCGTAGAGATCGGCTCCACTGAGGGCGAAACAATCCTCTCCACCAACAACAAAAGCAGTCCCTTTGCAGATGTGCGGGTGCGCCGCGCTATTGCCCATGTGCTCGACAGGCAGGCTATCATCGATGGCGCAATGTTTGGCTACGGCACCATCATCGGTACACATTTTGCACCTCACAACCCTGCCTATGTGGATTTGACCGGCCTTTATCCGCGCAATCTGGGCAAAGCACGCGCCTTGCTGGCGGAAGCAGGCTATCCAGATGGCTTTTCAGCAACCATCAAACTGCCGCCACCAAGCTATGCGCGTCGCGGCGGCGAAATTATTGCCGCCCAACTCAAGGAAGTTGGCATCAAGCTGGAAATCATCCCGGTTGAATGGGCGCAATGGTTGGATCAGGTATTTCGTAATAAGGATTATGATTTGACCATCGTKTCKCATACCGAGCCAATGGACATCAATATCTACGCCCGYCCKGATTACTATTTCCAGTATGAGAAYGCGGATTTCAACAGCACCATCGAGATGCTGGGCAARGCTGATGATCCAGCTGAACGTAACGCTCTTTTGGGCAARGCYCAGCGCATGCTGGCAGAAGATGCCGTCAATGGCTTCTTGTTCCAGTTGGCCAAGCATGGYGTGTGGGATGCGAAATTGCGRGGCATGTGGAAGAACAGCCCTGTGCAAGCCAATGATTTAACGAAAGTGCATTGGGCTGATTAAGCTTTTARCATCAAATAATTAGATGNNGNCGGGTYACATTGGCYCGCCATTTTTATTTGCCTGRAGCAGCCTYTAACTGCTTTCCACCAGCAGACTTGCRTTACCGCCYGCCGCCGTGGTGTCGATRCAAACATGGCGYTCTTTYTCRCAGATAGAGAAGTCGCGGTTACARATGAGCGGAATAATCGCGCCWTCACGCTGAGAAAGCRCCATTTTGATCTCCCGCAAAGCATCACTGTTCGCCCAACAGGCCAGCGCGCTAAACCCGGTTAACTCACCACYCAGCGYATCAGCYGATARATTRCCATCAAGGCAAYYCTYGCCCGAAAGMCCYGGYGCGATAGCCAASGTCGGGCATTTGTAGATTCTCGCTAGCGCARCTTGCTCCYTCGCAGMTTCTGCCCCCGGCCCWAGRCACAAAACAAGRCCRCGCGGCAGGTTTGTSAGCCGGTTTGATTCGCCGGTAGGRCCYGGCATATCYAYRACRGACAAAGCCTTTTCAACCTTTGGGYTGCGCGCATTAATGGCATCAATTGCGGCCTGRAYTTCTGCTTGRGCAATTTCCTTACCTTCAACTGGCTCAACSGCWCTCACAGGGGGAGACTTGCAAAACCTTTGCAGATATTGCGGCCCACCAGCCTTAGGCCCGGTGCCGGATAGGCCCTCGCCGCCAAAGGGCTGGGAACCAACAATAGCCCCAATTTGGTTGCGGTTGATATAGATATTGCCGCATTTTATGCGATCGACAATGCTCTGCACCCGATCATCAATGCGCGTGTGCAGGCCAAAGGTCAGGCCAAACCCCTGATTGTTGATATCATCCACAACGCTCAACAAATCATTGGCCTCAAATGTCGCCACATGCAGCACAGGGCCGAAAATTTCTTCTTTCAACTCGTCAATGCCATCAAGTTGTATCAACGCAGGACCAACGAAATAGCCTTCCGTGGGTGTCTTCAACTGTTTTAGCAATCGCCCATCAGCTTTTGCCGCAGCAATATGGGCCTCAATTTTGTTTTTTGCGGTCATATCTATAACCGGGCCAACATCAGTGCCGATATCAGCCGGATCGCCCACAACCAGTGCATCCATAGCGCCTTGCAACATCGTCAGTATTTTGGGTGCAACATCCTTTTGCACATACAGCATACGCAAAGCAGAGCAACGCTGCCCCGCGCTTTGAAAGGCCGAGGCAACAATGTCGCGCACGGCCTGTTCTGGCAGAGCCGAACTATCGACAATCATGGCGTTAAGGCCGCCGGTTTCTGCAATAAACGGCACATCTGGCGCGGCATTTTTAGCCAAAGCACGATGAATATGCTGCGCTGTATTGGTGGAACCGGTAAAGCAAACGCCATCGATATCGCTGTGTGAAGCCAAGGCCGCGCCAATGCTTGCGCCATCTCCGGGCAAAAGGCTGAATAATTCGGGTGGAATCGCCTCGCAGAACAAGGAATGCGCATAGGCGGCAATCAGCGGCGTTTGTTCTGCTGGCTTGGCGATAACGGCGTTACCGGCGGCCAAAGCAGCGGCAATTTGGCCGGTGAATATCGCCAGAGGAAAATTCCATGGCGAAATACAAGCAATAATACCGCGCCCTTCAACGCTTTGCAAAGCTCCCAGTCTCTCCGCTTCCGAAGCATAATAACGCAAGAAATCAATGGCTTCGCGCAGTTCTGCCACGGCATCGGCAGCTGTTTTACCCGCCTCTTGGCACGCTAGGGCAAAAAAGGTGTCAGCGCCCTTTGTCTCGTAAAGATCAGCCACTTTGCGCAGGCAATCTGCACGGTGGCTTACCGGTYGTGCAGACCATTTTTGCGCGGCTTCCCTGCCCTGCTTTATGGCAAAAGMCAARTCCTCATCAGGAACCTGCGTTGTCATAAGGCCAATGATTTCATCAGACTTGGCCGGATTRCGAACCTGTGCCARRGGWATGCTGAGATCGGCAGRCTGTCCCGCAATGCTAWGCATAGATTTGCAAAGTGGCGCATTCTCAACCGAGTTTGCCAGACTGTTCATTGCCCGCAAAACACTGAGCTGATCATGATGATCGCTRACATCCCAACCTTTGGCATTGGGGCGGCGCTCKCCATAAAGCAACGTCGGTTCAGTAATGTTCTGGTTTTTGGGAGCACTNNNCAGATAGGCTTGCACCTTCTCAAASGGRTCMGCKACAATTWCATCMACCGGYACCGTTTCATCAACAATCTGATTAACAAAAGAGCTGTTTGCGCCATTTTCCAGCAAACGCCGCACCAAATAGGCCAGCAAATCTTCATGCGCACCAACGGGCGCATAAATACGGCATTTTGTGCCATGTTCTTGCTGMACAATGTCGTGCAGCACTTCGCCCATGCCGTGCAGGCGYTGAAATTCAAAGGTTTCYSGGCCRTARCCAAGCTCTGCTTGCYGCTTGGCATAACCCAAAACCGATGCAATGGAATGGGCGTTATGCGTGGCGAATTGCGGAAAAAYCCGGTCTCGCATCGCCATCARCTTTTCAGCGCAGGCRCAATAACTRACRTCKGTTGATGGTTTGCGRGTRAAYACCGGAAARCTYTCMAGCCCAAGCACCTGAGCGCTTTTGATTTCGGTATCCCAATAGGCRCCTTTGACCARCCGCACCATAATTTTGCGATCCAGYTTTTGCGCCAGYGCATAAAGCCAATCGATRACRTAGCTTGCCCGGCGACCATAGGCCTGCACSACRACRCCAAARCCATCCCAGCCCGCAAGCGCRGGGTCCGACAAAACGGCCTCGATCACATCCAGCGATAGGTCCAGCCGGTCCTGCTCCTCGGCATCAATGTTGAAGCCCATATTGGCGGATTTCGCCAAGCTGGCGAGCGCAACTGTGCGGTTGATGATATCGGGCAGAACCCGGGCGCGCTGAGTTGCCTCATAACGCGGGTGCAAAGCCGACAGCTTGACCGATATTCCGGGATTTTGCCGGCTATCCTCGCTGTTGCAATGGCGCGCAATAGAGCCGATGGCCTGCGAATAGGCCAAATGATAGCGCCGCGCATCCGCTTCCGTGCGGGCCGCCTCGCCCAGCATGTCATAAGAATAGGTAAAACCATCGGCCTCTTTGGCCTTGGCGCGATGCATTGCCTTGTCGATATCCTGCCCCAGCACAAATTGCTGGCCAAGTTCGCGCATGGCCTGAGCCGTGGCGGTGCGGATGACCGGCTCACCCACGCGCTTGACCAGCGCGCGCAAGGTGCCGGCAATGCCATCATCCTCTTTCAACACTTTACCGGTTAGCATCAAAGCCCAGGTTGATGCGTTGACCAGTGGCGAGCCGGAATGGCCAATATGGGCACTCCAGTCTGAAGAAAGAATTTTGTCCTCAATCAGCGCATCCATGGTCACCGTATCGGGCACCCGCAGCAGCGCCTCAGCAAGGCACATCAGCGCCACGCCCTCTTTGGTTGATAATCCGTACTCGGCGAGAAAAACTTCCATCAAACCGGATTTTTTAGAGTCCCGAACCTTTCTTACCAACTCTTGCGCGGTCTCGGCGATGAAGGGGTACACACCATCAGGGATGAACGGGTACACACTGCGCAATGTGTCCGTATTTTTAACGAGGTTTTCGAGAATTGTGGCCTCATCCATAAGCACCGCATTGCGCATATTCTTGCGGATGATTTTTAGGCTGTCGGAACTGTTCTGGTCCATTTCCAAGTCTCGATTTCTGTCAAAAAGGTAAGGTATTGGTTCTTTTACTGTTTTTGGATTTCTCAGTGTTCTTGAGAGTTCTCCATCATGTATTTTAACGTTAAATCATAAGCATATCTGGCCAAATCAACCATTTATGCGATACATTCTCCTTATGTATTTCAAATTCTCAGGATAATTTCCGTTATGCCTTCCAGTAGACTGGATAAATTCGACCACAACATCCTCAAAGCTCTGTCTCGCGATGGACG
>NVXB01000020.1 GCA_002746425.1 Hyphomicrobiales bacterium
AAACACGGCTTAAAGCTCAGTTGGATTAGCCGCGCAGTGCGGTGACCTCTATTTCGATTTTCATGGCAGGCTCGTTGAGCTGACAAATAATCATGGTTGCGGCAGGGCGAATATCACCAAAATAGGTGCCTAAAATAGGGAACACGGTTTCCACATAGGCGCGATCAGTGACGTAATAATGCGCGCGCACAACATCTGCGAGGGAAAAACCGCCCTCAATCAGAGCTTTTGAAATTGTATCCAGAGCGTTGCGGGTCTGTTGCTCTACACTATCGGGCATGACCATCGTAGCGTAATCATAGCCAGTGGTGCCCGACACAAAACACCAGTTCCCCTGCACCACCGCGCGAGAATACCCGGCGGTTTTTTCAAACGGAGAACCGGTAGAGATTAGTTTTCTATCGCTCATATCGACAGCAATATCAGTGCCTTACGACCAAGACCGCCGTTCACCAAGTTTGGTTTCATAAGCGTCGACCTTGGATATTTTCTCCATGGTCAGGCCAATATCATCCAGACCGTTCAGCAGACAATGCTTTCTAAACGCGTCGATTTCAAACTTGATGACACCGCCATCGGGGCCGTGAATTTCCTGGGTTTCCAGATCAATGCTCATCGTGGCATTGGCGCCGCGTTCTGCATCGTCCATCAACTCATCCAGCTGTTCGGACGAGACAATAATCGGTAAAATGCCGTTTTTAAAGCAGTTATTGTAAAAGATATCGGCAAAGCTGGTGGAGATGACGCATGTCACGCCAAAATCTTTCAGTGCCCATGGGGCGTGCTCGCGGCTGGAGCCACAGCCAAAATTATCGCCGGCAACCAAAATCTGCGCTTTTCTGTAAGCGGGCTTGTTAAGTACAAAATCCGCGTTTTCGGAGCCGTCTTCATGGTAACGCATTTCCGAAAACAGTGCGGTGCCAAGGCCGGTGCGTTTGATGGTTTTCAAATATTGTTTTGGGATAATCATATCGGTGTCGATATTGATGATTGGCATTGGCGCTGCCACRGCKGTCAATTTGTCGAACTTATCCATCTCATACCCTCACAATTGGTCCATTATTGGCGGGGTTTAGCGCAGTCAGAGGSTTTTGTGAAGCCGTGATGTTGCCRCGCTTTGAAGAAGCATCGCYGGGCCRCCAAGATATTTCGTTAATCATCAGCTGARAAAWCRATGCCTATGGGTCAATTCATTTGGAGAATTGGTATTTTGTTCAGGCCCATCCCGTAAAAAYAACCGACGAAACCGTGTTTAAACAGYGAGCTGGCGCAAGGCTCAATTTCGAGGCGTTGATGAGCAATAATAGTAAATTGATGGCAGAGTTTGTTGACGCGATGRAAGCGACAAATATTGAGCTTGTTGCATCGGRCGCGCTTACAGAYCGSCATAAARYYGATTTGYTAGAAYTGGCAAGRACCTCCGCYRCGCAAGGCCATGGCAACGTGTTTGATAGYGTYGGGGCSGTCAAAGCATCTSAGGCWTTTGGTTCGCAAACAGTTTYRTGGCTGATGCAGTTTGCTGAAGGGTGTTTGTGTTTTGCAGCGCCCATTGTTACTGCACGCACACCTTTTGGTTCTGTAGCGCGGATTTGGACTCATGATTTTGCACCGCTTGGCACGCCGTTAATCGGCCAGAGTTTTGATGCTTTGCAATTGTTGAGCTCATTGCATGATGCAGGCCACAGCGCATTGGTGGTGCCCTATCTGAATATGAAGAGCATGTTTGCTCAGCAATTGGTGGGYGCGGCCAGCACGAATTTTTCATCAGCAGTTCACACCCGTGCCTGCCTTGATGGCGATTGGCGTGCTGAAGATGTTTTCTCCAAAAAGCGAATGAAGGAAATGCGCCGCCTTGAGCGCAAACAACCGCTGGAACATGTTGTACTGCGCAAGGATGACGCAGCCGGTGTAGGTTTTGATGCTTTTTGTCGGCTGGAGGCGCTTAGCTGGAAAGGTTCTGGTGGCACTGCCATGCAGCAAGATGCCAACGCGCTTGCCTATGCCAATGCATTAATTGCGGACCATTGTGTGCAGGATAGCCTTGCGGTTGATTGCCTAAAAGATGGCGAGAAGATTGTCGCCGCCCTTATAAGTTTTGTGCAGCACGGCCGCGGTGTGATCTGGAAAATTGCCCATGATCTAGCCTATGACGCTGTCTCACCGGGGCGGCAGGTTATTTTGGCAGTAACACAGCGGCTGGTGGACACTTATCCTGAGCTTCATATAGATTCGCTTGCAACGCCGGATCATCCCTTGATTAATCGGCTGTGGCCCAAACAGGTTCCAATGGCCAATCTGATCGTGCCAACGGGCTCTTCGACGCTTCTCGCGAGTACATTGTCACTGCGCTATAATGGTGAGGAATGGGCGCGCCAGCAGGCCAGGTCTCTTCGCGCTAAATTACGCGCCTGATTGAGATTTATTGATCTCTTGCGCGGCTTCTTCGCGCAATTGGCGACGAATAATTTTACCGGATGTGGTTAGCGGAAGACATTTTCTAAAACTGATTTCCCGTGGATAGGCATGGGCAGACAGATGTTGCCGTACATAATTTTGAATGCCTTTCGCCAGAGCATCTGATGCCTCAGCGGTTTCATGCAACACGACATAGGCTTTGACAATCTCATTGCGCAGCTCATCTGGCTTGCCAACGATTGCAGCAAGCGCAATGGCTGGATGGCTTAGAAGACAATCTTCCACTTCGCTTGGGCCAATGCGGTAACCCGCAGATGAAATAATATCATCTTCCCGCCCGACAAAGGTGACAAAGCCCTCATCATCCATCCATGCTTGATCTCCGGTTGTGAACCAGTTTCTGTCGCTGCCAACAAATTTTGCGGTTGTGGCTTCTGGCTGCTTCCAATAGCCAAGAAACAATACCGGATCAGGTGCGTGAATGGCGATTTCCCCGGTTTCTCCAACTGGTAATGGYTCKCCANCTGRGNGAYWAAATAGCTATTTTRTGGCCRGGAACAGTACGGCCTATAGCTCCRGCGCGGTTCATACCAAGCGCGGCGCAACTGCCCAGCACCAGATTRCACTCGGTTTGGCCGTAGCAATCATTGATGTTCAGCCCAAAYGCTTCTTGTCCCYATTCATAGGTRTCWGCRCCAAGRGCTTCKCCMGCGCTSGCAAKGCTGCGYAGYTTTAAATCAAAAYGCTTTTGAGGGTTTTCAACGGTGCGCATCATTTTGAGKGCTGTTGGCGGWATGAAAGCATTGATGATGYGATGATCTTGCAAGAACTGAAAAGCAACTTCAGGATYAAACTTTTGRGCCTCGCTGGARACAACAGGCACRCCAAGCATGAGCGATGGTAGCAACACATTRAGCAAACCACCGGCCCACGCCCAATCGGCTGGTGACCATATTTTGTCWGTCGGCTGCGGCAAAAAATCATGAGATAATTGCATGCCGGGCAAATGGCCCAATAACACACGATGGCCGTGGAGCGCGCCTTTTGGCTGTCCCGTTGTGCCAGATGTGTAAATCATCAGTGCCGGATCATTGGCCGCTGTTTTTATCGCGGTGAATTGAGCACTGGCGCGGAGYAGCAAATCTTCAAACCGAGTGGCCCAATCAGGSAGTGCYGCCATCGGGTCCGCACCAACGACAATGACACTTGAAAGTTCTGGCGTTGCCGCCACCAGATCATGCAGTTTTTCCAGRCCAGCAGGTGTGGTGATGATTGTTTTGGTGCYCGCATCGCGTACCCGATAMGCCAAGGCATCYGGTCCAAATAGCAATGCCAACGGCACGGCAATGGCCGCCAATTTGTAGATGGCCAAATGAGAAATCAGCGTTTCGGGTGATTGAGGTAAAAACACGCCAACACGGTCTCCGCGCTCAATGCCAAGTGCCGCCAATGCATTGGCGCATCGATTGCTATCTTGTTCCAGCTGGTCATAGGAATAATCGGCCGCCATGCCATCCTGAGATACATGGGTGAGTGCAATGCGTGTAGGGTCCTGCGCCGCCCAATGTGTGCAACACACATCGGCAATATTAAAACTGTCTGGAATTTGCCAGCGAAAGGCATTGTAGGCATCATCGTAAGTTTTGGCAGGATTAAGCATTGGCTTTAACGAGGCGCGCTGTCTGGCAATGCCAACACCATGACCCAATAGGTTTCGAGCCCGGTTGTCAGGTTTCTGGCAACACCAATGCCGATTTCCGTCACACGAGGCTTAAGCAATATCTTTTTGTGACCCGGTGAGTTTTGCCAGCCAACCATGGCTTGCTCGATGGTGTCAAAACCGCCGGCAATGTTCTCGCCAGCGATGCGTGCGTCATAATTTGCTGCAAACAGGCGTTTTGGAAAGCTATCGCCCAGGCCGATCTTATGTTTGACTTGGCCGGTACGGGCCATTTTTATCACATGCCCTTCGGCTGCGCGCCGCAGGGCAGCGGATGGCGAAACTGGTCCCAAATTATGTTTGGCGCGATATGCGCTGGTGAGTGCTGCACCGCGTGATATGTGAGTGGCCGTTGTTATCAGCGATGCACTRCCCGCTAYAATTTTGGATTTYGRCTTTGRTTTTGAKGCTTTGGGTTTTTCGCTGGGYAAAATGTCAGATGTGATRCATCCGCTCAGCATWATTGCTGTRCTGCCGATGACGCCGCTYAATACGAGGTGTTTGACGAATTGTCGGCGATCTGGCGTATACATTCTGCATCTCCAATAATTTTGGNCRCTGSTGCTTGCTGTCCTTTGCAGGCCTAGCATGCTTGGCAAAACTGGTGACCCCAAGTGGATTCGAACCACTGACCTCAAGATTAGGAATCTTGCGCTCTATCCTGCTGAGCTATGGGGCCAAATAAATAGGTAAAATGGACCTAGATGGTGCAGTGCACCTGCAACGATGCTGCCATAGCACGGCGCTTGTTTCAATTCACTATTTAATAGTGTGRTGGCCTATAGGCATTCAAGAAAGCGCCATCCTCGCCCTGTCATTTCAAAACAGAGCGGGGATGGTTGGAACAGTAAAATTATTTAGTGATGAGTTCGGGGCCCATCAGGCTTGTGGGAAGCCATGTTGATAGGAACGGAATATAGGTTACCAGCAGCAGGAAGACGAACATGATGCCAAGCCAAGGCGTGGCAGCGCGCACGACGCTCATAACCGACATCCCCGCCACCCCCGAGGTGACGAACAGATTGAGCCCCACCGGAGGTGTGATCATTCCGATTTCCATGTTGACGACCATGATAATGCCCAGGTGAATCGGGTCGATACCCAGCTCAATAGCGATGGGGAACACCAGAGGTGCAACAATCACCAGCAACCCGGATGGCTCCATGAATTGCCCGCCGATCAGCAAAATAATGTTGACGACAACGAGGAACATGATGGGGCCAAGGCCGGCTGCCAACATGGCTTCGGTGATCATTTGCGGAATGCGCTGTTCGGTCAAGACATGCTTGAGGATAAGGGCGTTGGCGATGATGAACATCAAGGTGATGGTCAATTTGCCAGCATCAAGCAGGGCTTTTTTTGTGTCAGGATGGAAAAATACCGTGATGAGGCTTTGGGGCATTTTGAAGAACGAGATATTCGACCCGTCATGCCGCGCCAATGGCCCCATATCGCGGTAGATAAAATTGGCGATTAAAAAGGCATAGATTGCAGCAACTGCAGCGGCCTCAGTCGGGGTGAAAACGCCGCCATAGATGCCGCCAAGAATGATAACAATCAGCAGCAGGCCCCAACCGGCATCTTTGGCAGCGCTGCGAACCTCGCCCCARCCKGCCCAATCCTGWGCWGGYAAATCYTTAATRCGGGCGACAACATARATACCAACCATTARCATCAGGCCAGCCAGCAGRCCGGGTATAACACCGGCCAAAAACATMCGCCCGACAGAYACRTCGGTGGCGGCGGCATAAACAACCATGACAATRGAAGGYGGAATGAGAATGCCCARTGTKCCRGCATTACARATGACGCCYGCAGCAAATTCYTTGCTGTAGCCCATATCTTTCATKGCGGTGATGACGATGGAGCCAATGGCGACCACTGTTGCCGGGGATGACCCRGAAAGSGCWGCAAACAGCATGCAGGCGAAYACCGATGCAATGGCCAGGCYRCCTTTTAGATGCCCCACRAGGGAAACGGCAAAGCGGATGATRCGCCGGGCRACGCCGCCTGTGGACATAAAGCTGGAGGCGAGAATAAAGAAKGGGATCGCCAGCAAGGTGTARTGCCCATCAAARGCGAAAAACAAGGTTTGCGCCACGGATGCCAATGAGGCGTCTGAGAATATCAGCAGGAATATTATGGAGGAAAGGCCGAGCGAAAAGGCGATTGGAACGCCGATAAGCATGAGGCCGATGACAAGGCTGAGAAGCAATACTAACGACATGATTTATGCTTTCTCCGAGTCGGATTTCATYTCTTCCATCATCTCTTCAACCTCGTGAGAGGCGATGAGTGAATGCTCCTTGCCGGTGGCAAGCCGCCAACCGGCTTCAATAAGGCGCCAGACCAGCAAAGCCATGCCAAATGGCAATATCGCGTAKGGAATAAAGCGTGGAATTTTCTCATAACGCTCGCCTTCRTTRAAAATATCGGCGAGGAATTGAAGGAATTCCGGCATGGGAATATCGTTGGTTTCAAGAAAAGCCCGGCGGCYAATAAAGGGCGCCCAATAATCCCAAGAGCCCTTTARYAGCAGCAGCGCATAGGCCATGCAGCAGGCAAAGGCGATCATVGTGACGAYTTTGCGTGGCCGTGGGGGCARGGATATAACCAGAATATCRACACCCAGATGCAGCGAGTGTTTTACGGCGTATGARACGCCYAGCAAAACCATCCATGCAAASAGGAAAACGGTRGCTTCYAGGCCCCACAATATATTGGAATTAAAAACATAACGGGCGATAACATTGGCAAATGTGATCAGGGTCATGAGGCCCAAAATCAACGCGATTAAGGTTTCTTCTATCTGATCCGAWATGCTTTTTTTTGCATGGCTCGACATAGCTTGCCCCTCCCTGAATAAGCCTAAAAAACTGAATTATATTTTTTTGAGAAGAAACGCGGCAAGGTTCTGCCGCGTTTCCAATTTTATATTGAAAACTGATAAATCAGCTGCCGTTGGAGCCCTCGGCTGCTGCGATCAGATCGGAACCAATATCGCCTTCAAACTTGGACCAAACAGGACGCATAGCATCGACCCAGGCCTGACGCTGTTCAGCGTTTAGGGTGCGGATTGTGCCACCGGCATCCAGAATATTCTGGCGGTTAGCAAGGTTTACAGCGGTGGATTCTTTGTTACGTGTGGCTGTAACTTCCATCAAAATGGTTGTCAGCTGATCGCGAATATCGCCATCAAGGCCATCCCACCAATCGGTGCTGGTGACGACCAAATAATCCAGAATGCCGTGGTTTGTCTCAGTGACACCATCCTGAACTTCAAAGAATTTGCGGCCGTAAATATTGGACCAGGTGTTTTCCTGACCATCCACAACGCCCTGCTGCAGCGCACCGTAAACTTCACTGAAAGCCATTTTCTGCGGGCTCACACCGATTTGCTCAAAATTGGCAACAAGCACATCTGATGCCTGAACCCGGAATTTTAGGCCTTTGGCATCGCTTGGATTAATCAGCGGTACATTGGCAGACATTTGTTTCATGCCATTGTGCCAAAAAGCCAACCCACTGAGGCCGCGACGTTGCATGGAGCCCTTCAGCTTCTGGCCATCATCAGAGTTTTGGAACCGATCCACAGCATCGATATCTGAAAATAGGAACGGTAGATCAAAAATGCGGAATTTTTTGGTGAATTTCTCAAATTTTGACAGGGATGGTGCAGCCATCTGCACATCACCATTGAGCATAGCTTCCAAAACCTTGTTGTCATCATACAAGGTTGAATTGGGGAAGACTTCCACGCAGGCTTTGCCGTTCATCTCGGCGTTGACACGCTTTGCGAAAAGGGTGGCTGCGATGCCTTTTGGATGTTTGTCAGTGTTGGTGACGTGGCTGAATTTGATAACAATTTCGCCAGCATCACATTGTGCAAATGCTGCACCGCTCGCTGCGATGGAAAGGGCACCTGCTGCTATTGCAGTTGTCAGTAAACGCATAATTCTACTCCCAAGCGTTTCGATAAAATTTTTAAAGCTGTGCGCATGGTTTAGTTCTGATGGTGAACATCAGCGCTGGTTGATGCGCGTAAGCTTGCAGTACTACCGCAACGGCAAGGCCTGCTTTTCAAGTGAAACGGCGGGATAATGACGAGAAATGATCAATAAAATTTAGTAGTGGGTAGGTTTGGTTACAAATGCCTCACCATACGGGAGTGTTTCTACCCATTTTCGTGATTGTCAAAATCATCCCGCGTGAAATCTTCTCTGTGAAGCCCGTGTTTTTGCATTTTTTCATAAAGAGATTTGCGTGACAGACCAAGCGCTTCATAGGTGTCTTTAAGGCGCCCACTATTGCTTGTCAGCTCCGCCGCAATCAGAGTGCGTTCCATCTCAGCCATCTGATTTGCCAATTTGGTGGTGGGTTGGGCGCTGTTACTGTGATCGTCAATTTGGAGGTCATTTTCCAAACCAAGACCAAGGGCAAACCTGTCGGCAGCGTTTCTTAGTTCGCGCACATTACCTTTCCATGGCTGACTGGCAATGGCTGCAAGTACGTCAGCTGAAATGGAAATCTCATCTTTTTTGTAACGCACACAGGCCTCGCCCACCAATTGGGTGAAAAGGCTGGGAATATCATCAAGACGCTGAGCTAGCGTCGGCATGCGCAAGGTTATGACGTTTAGCCGATAAAGCAGATCGCTGCGGAACCGCCCGGCAGCGGCTTCATCTTCCAAATCGATTTTACTGGTGGCGATAAAACGCACATTTAGTGGAATGCTCTCATTGGATCCTAGCCGGATCAGGCTGCGGTCCTGAATAACGCGCAGCAGTTTGACCTGAAGCGCCATCGGCATGCTCTCAATTTCATCGAGAAAGATGGTGCCACCCTGGGCATGCTCAAATTTACCGTAACGCGCGCGGATGGCACCGGGAAAGGCACCCGCTTCATGGCCGAAAAGCTCACTCTCCAGAAGATCAGCTGGAATGGCACCGCAATTGATGGCCACAAACGGGGCTTCTTCGCGTGGACCAATAGCGTGTAGCGCTCGGGCGGCAACTTCTTTGCCTGTTCCTGTTTCGCCAATGATCAAAATATCGGCATCCGTTTCAGCAACGGCCCTTATCTGGCGGCGCAGTTTGATCATGATGTCGGTTCGGCCCATCAGCCGCGCTTCCAATCGGTCGCGCCCACCAACTGCAGAGCGCAATCTGCGGTTTTCTAATGTCAGGCGGCGCTTATCCAAGGCGCGTTTGACCGTGCTGGCCAGAAGATTGGTGGCAAAAGGTTTTTCCAGAAAATCATAGGCACCACGGCGCATGGAATCCACGGCCAGTGCGACATCGCCATGACCTGTGACGAGGATGACAGGCAGTTCAGCGTCAATTTCCAGTGCTTTTTGTAGTACCTCCAAACCGTCCATGCCGGGCATTTTGATATCGGTGACGAGAATGCCGGGGAAGGCGCGATCGAGTTTTTCCAAGGCACGACTGGCATCGGAAAAGCATTTGACGGTGATATCATCCAGTTCCAGCGTTTGTTGAACCGCAAGGCGTAGATGTGCCTCATCATCGACAAACAGCACCATTTCATCACTCATTCTGCCGCCGCCTTTGCTGCGCTGTTTGCGCGATTTAATAGGATCGTGAATATTGCGCCGCCATCGGGATGGTTGCTGGCGCGCAAATCTCCGTCAAAATCCTTGATGATATTAAACGAGATGGACAGGCCTAACCCCAATCCTTTGCCCGGTCCTTTGGTGGTAAAAAAGGGGTCAAAAACCTGCTCCAGAATCTCTTCGGACAAACCTGTTCCAAAATCTCGTACAGAAAGATGTACCTGATCACCGCGTTCGTCGAGGCTGATAATTATTTTCTCACTGGTTTCACTCAACGGCGTGGCATCTAGTGCATTGCTGATCAGATTGAGTAACACTTGCTGCAACCGTACCTGCCCGCCTTGCACCCAGATATCCGCGCACCCTTCAGGCTTGGCAATGCTGATACCTCTTGCGCTTAATTTGGCAGATGCAAGATTGATGGCGTCATCAATGATGCCATTGAGCAAAACAGGGCGGCTTTTGTCTTGTGGCCGCCGGGCAAAATTGCGCAAATGCTTGCTGATGGAGGCCATTCGATCCGCCATTTGCGAAATCCGCGAAATGTTATCACGCGCATCCTTTGGGCGGTCCCGGTCCAGATAAATTGCGGCATTATCAGCGTAGGATTTTACGGCTGCCAGTGGTTGATTAAACTCATGGGAGAGTGCTGCAGACATTTGCCCTAGAGCAGCCAGTTTGCCGGCTTGAACCAGTTCTGCTTGGGTTTGTCGCAATTGCTGTTCCGCCGCCACCCGCTCATCTACCTCAAGGCGAAGTTGATCATTGGCGATATTCAGATCGGCGGTACGTTCCTCCACGCGCCGTTCCAACATTTCTTGAGCAAGGCGCTGGGTTTCCAGCCGTTCAAAGAACTGAGCCCGCCGTTGACGCACAAAAGCAGCAATGAGACCGCCGGAGAGCAGCAACAAAACAATAATAAACATCGTCGTGTAGGCCTGTGTTATGGCGCTGGATGTTGGTGTCAGAATATGGACAGACCAATCCGCTTCCGGCATCGCCATGGTTGCAACAACATAGTTTTTGGCATCGCGTCCGGTGCCGATTTGGATATGCTCGACACCCTTTTCATTCAAGATTTTGCGTTGTAATTGTAGTTGGCTTAGCCGCTCAATTGGGTATTGTCGCGATTGTTCTATATTATTGAGGGTTGCTTTATCCAGCCTATCGAGGCTTTTGAAACGCCATTCATCCCGGCTCGACATGAACACAATGCCATGGGTGTCTGTGACGATGATTTCGGCATCACCACCTTTCCAGTCAGCTTCAAATTGATCAACGGTAACTTTTGTGGTGACGACACCAATGATGCGCTCGGCTTGTTTTACCGGATAAGCAAAATAGTACCCGCGAATGTTTGAGGCTGTTCCAAGCGCGAAAAAGCGCCCGAGCTGGCCCTTGCTGGCTTGCTGAAAATAGGGTCGATAATTGTAGCTGCGACCAATGAAGGTGCGTGGCTGATCAAAATTGCTGGCGGCCCAGGTCAGACCATCCAAATCCATGACATAAATGTCTGAGGCATTTACGTCTTTGGCAATGCGGCGCAGCTCATTATTGATCTGGTCTATCTGTGCTGTGTCGCTGGTGTTGGTGAGCAGTAATTTGACC
This sequence comes from Hyphomicrobiales bacterium, assembly GCA_002746425.1. Classification (GTDB taxonomy): domain Bacteria; phylum Pseudomonadota; class Alphaproteobacteria; order Rhizobiales. The sequence goes on from NVXB01000020.1 coordinate 11,316, forward strand.
GATTCCTTTTCAGCAATCAGCTTGGATACAGGCTCATAACGACCCAATGCGCCGCGAAGCCCGGCAACTGCAAGGCGTAGATTAGTGTCACTCTTTTGCGCTAATTGCAGTTGAAAATACCGCTCAAGAGCAGAATACCCGCTAAAGCTGGCAGCAAAAAGCAACAGCACAATAGCTGTGATCCAAAGTGGCCTTGTTACTTGTTTTTGGGTCAACCGGTTCATGGCCGGGATACTGCGCTATTGTGCGGACTGTTCCAAGTGGAAGATTTGGCTAGAGTCTAAACCCTAGACATCAATACGGTTATTTTCCCAATCATAATAATGCAAATGTTTGACGGCTGCGCTCACAGCTATTGCCGTCCCGACATCGGGAATTTGCGCTTCTGCATCGCTTCGCAAAATAACACGAGTGCCATCTGTYAGATCAATATGGCTCAATGTTTCCGCGCCAAGGCGCTCTTCAAACCGTATTGTGCCGCGAAGTGTTGGCTGTTGGGCAGAGGTGTTTTTGAGGTGTTCTGGCCGAATGCCRAGGGTTTTGGYGTTTTTKGGCGCCACTGTTTTCAGCTCTTCCAAAAAGGCCAGAACTTCATTGGTCATTTCCATGAAATTCATCGGCGGAGAGCCAATAAACCCGGCGACAAACATCGTTGCGGGTTTTTTGTAAATCTCATCGGGTGTGCCAATTTGCTCGGCAACACCGTCATGCATCACAATCATACGATCGGCCATGGTCATGGCTTCGACCTGATCGTGGGTKACRTAAAGCGCGGTCACGCCAAGGCTGGATTGCAGCTGCTTGATGTCCATACGCATTTGAACGCGCAGCTTGGCATCGAGATTGGAAAGCGGCTCATCAAACAAAAAAGCTGCTGGTTCGCGCACAATAGCGCGGCCCATGGCAACCCGTTGCCGCTGGCCACCAGATAATTGGCGAGGTTGCCGCTCCAGATAATCTTCCAACTGCAACATGGTGGCAGCTTTTGCTACGCGCTGTTTGATTTCTTCCTTGGGTATTTTTCGAATTTTCAACCCATAAGCCATGTTATCAAACACGCTCATATGCGGATAAAGCGCRTAGTTCTGGAACACCATGGCGATRTCGCGCTCACTGGGTTCCAGATCATTGACGACACGATCACCGATTGAAATTTCCCCGGCCGTCACGGTTTCCAAACCGGCTACCATGCGCAGCAAGGTGGATTTACCGCAGCCWGAKGGGCCGACAATAACAATCAGTTCYCCGTCCTCAACCTCCATGGAAATGCCATGCAGGATTTCGGTTTTRCCGTAGGATTTATACAGATCATCRAGTTTGATCTTGGCCATAATGTCAAAAAACCTATTTTTCGCTTTYCACCAGGCCYTTGATGAACAGGCGCTGCATGAAGACGACCACCGCCACCGGCGGTATCATCGCCAATATGGTGGTTGCCATGATAACCGGCCAATCGGCRAGATCATCGCCCGATGGGAACATCTGYTTGATGCCCATGACGATGGTGTTCATTTCCGGTTTGGTGGTGATGAGGAGCGGCCAGAGATATTGGYTCCAGCCGTAGATAAACAGAATGACAAACARCGCYGCGATATTTGTGCGTGATAGCGGCAGCAGAATGTCAATGAAGAAGCGAATGGGTCCAGCGCCATCAATGCGAGCGGCTTCGGTCAACTCATCGGGTATGGTCATGAAGAGTTGGCGGAACAGGAAGGTTGCCGTTGCCGATGCGATCAGCGGAAAAATCAATCCTGAATAGGAATTCAGCATGCCAAAATTGGCGATCACCTGGAATGTCGGCACGATGCGAACTTCCACCGGCAGCATTAATGTCAGGAAGATCAGCCAGAAAAACAGCTTTCTCAAAGGAAAGCGGAAATAGACGATGGCATAGGCAGACAGTATTGAAATGACGATTTTGCCGATTGTGATGCCCAGCGCCATAATGGTGGAATTAACCAGCATGCGCCAAACCGGGGCGTTAACGCCGGAGAACAGTGCGCGGGAATAGTTTTCGATGAATTCACTACCGGGCAGCAACGGCATGGGTGGTTGCACAATATCCTGCTGGAGATGTGTCGAGGCAATAAACGCCAGATAAATAGGAAAACACACAACGGCGATGCCAAGGATTAAACTTGCGTGGCTCAGCCAGATTCCAAGGCCTTTTTTCTCAACCATCAGTAATGCACCCGCCGCTCGATATATTTGAATTGGACGATGGTTAGCAAGCCAACGACGAACAGCAGAACCACAGATTGTGCGGCGGAGGAGCCCAAATCCTGCCCGATGAAGCCATCAGCATAGACCTTATAAACAAGAATGGTGGTGGCCTGTTGCGGTCCGCCAGAGGTGATGGTGTGGATGACGCCGAAAGTTTCAAAAAAGGCATAGACCACATTGACCACCAACAAGAAGAAGGTGGTGGGTGACAGCAGCGGAAAGACGATGGTCCAGAACCGTTTGCGAAATCCTGCGCCATCAATGGCTGCGGCCTCAATGACAGATTTTGGAATGGACTGCAGGCCGGCCAGAAAAAACAGGAAATTATAACTGATTTGCTTCCACGCTGAGGCAACAACGACAAGCCCCATGGCTTCGCTGTTATTCAGGACATGGTTCCAGTTATATCCCATGGATTTTAGATAAAACGCGATGATGCCAACGGAAGGGTTGAACATGAACAGCCACAACACGCCAGCCACCGCGGGAGCGACAGCGTAGGGCCAGATTARCAAGGTGCGRTAAACGTTGGTTCCCTTGATCACCCGGTCGGCAAGAACGGCRAGCCATAGGGCCAAGCCCATGGARAGGGAYGCCACMAGGGCGCTGAAAATGATCGTGGTTTTGAAAGCRCCAAGATAATAGCTGTCGGTAAACAGAAATCTGAAATTRTCGAGSCCRACATAGAGGCTGGAYARGCCAAAGGGATCGGGCAGGTAAAATGATTGATAGACMGCKACACCAGCGGGCCAGAAAAAGAACACAGCGGTGATCAGTAATTGTGGCCCGACCAGTAAATAAGGAAGCCAGAGATTGCGAAAGACGACTCGCTTTTCCATGCAATATCCTGAATAGCTGCGATTAAAATTGAAGGGTTCGGAGCATGATTGGTGGTGATGCCCCGAACCTTGTTTTCAAACTATAGRCTTATTGGTGGGCGCGTTCAAAGCGACGCAGCAATTTATTGCCGCGCTCTACAGCGCTGTCCAAAGCCTCTTGAGCCGTTTTATCACCAGCCCAAACRCCTTCAAGYTCYTCATCAATGATRCCGCGGATTTGATCAAATGATCCAAGACGCAGGCCTTTTGARTTGTCGCTTGGTGTTTTGGCCGTCATYTGAATGATGGCGATATCCGTGCCAGGATTTTTCTCATAAAAACCTTCAGATTTGGTCTGCTCATAGGCTGGCAGGGTGATGGGCAGATAGCCGGTATCCTGATGCCATTTGGCCTGAATTGCTGACGAAGACAGGAAGTTCATGAAGGTAGCAACACCTTTATATTCGTCCGCTGAATGACCAGACATGGCCCAAAGGGAAGAACCACCGATGATGGTGTTGCGCGGTGCGCCTTCAACATTTGACCAATAAGGCAATGGACGGATAGCAAACTCAAACTTGGCTTCCTTTTTCACGCCAGCATAACCAGCAGAACTTTCGGTGAAGAAAGCACATTCACCAGCGCGGAAACGTGCACCACCTTCATTGCGGCGGCCTGCATAGATGAATTTACCGTCTTTGGCCCATTGGCCCATGGCACCAATATGTGCCACTTGCGCTGCACCATTGAAGGAAAGCTCAGTGGACAAATCACTAAAGCCATTGGCTTTGGTGGCAAATGGAATGTCGTGATAGGCAGAGAAGTTTTCCAGATGCACCCAGCTTTGCCAAGCTGTTGTGAAGGGGCATTCGCTGCCCGATGCTTTGATTTTATCCAGAGCGCCGCCAACTTGCTCCCAAGTGGACAGGTCCATTTCAGGATCAAGACCAGCTGCGGTCAGAGCGTCTTTATTGACATAAAGAACGGGCGTTGAGGAATTGTATGGCAGGGACAGCATGTCGCCATCGGTGGTGGTGTAATAACCTTTTACCGCACCCAGATAGGTATCCGGTTTGAAATCTGCACCGGCATCAGCCATCAGCTCATAAACCGGTTTGATTGCGCCGCGTGCGCCCATCATTGTGGCGGTACCAACTTCAAAAACCATCAGCATATGAGGCTGTTCTTTGGCACGAAAGGCTGCGATGCCAGCATTCAATGTCTCAGAATAATTGCCTTTGTGGGTGCCCACAACAACATAGTCGGACTGAGATGAATTGAATGTTTCAATCTGTTCGGCCAGCAAATCGCCAAGACGGCCGGTAAAGGCATGCCACCATTGAATTTCTGTCGCTGCAAAAACTGGAGAAGCGGTTAATGTGACCGCCGCTGCAAGGCCCATAAGGGCGCTACGTTTAAAAGTCATAAGATCCTCACTGTGTTTATTTGGCATTTGGAAAATCGTGCTATTCGGATGAATTTGCACCCCGCAAATAACCAGCTTTTACAACAGTGCCATGACGGCCCATCTGGCTGGATAGTTTATTTGGGGCAAAATGATGCGAAAGCTGAAATCCTCCTTAGTTCAGTACGCAATCAGATTATGGCGCACGCCAAACCTGCTCCGTGCCTTACCGTAAACCTTAAGACGATAAATTAGCCGTGTAAATAATTAGAACGTGTTTTGCGGAGAATTTATTTCAGGCAAAAACCCAGCAATTCTACCCACCAATAATAGTTTATCGGGTTTCAGCAGTTTGATTTTGAGATAGGAGGCTCAAAGTAATTTGCCGGGTAATTTTCGCAAGGTGGTCCCGGTAGAGCGGCGCAATATTGATTGGAACACTGTCCAGAGGATTGCACCAAAGAATTTCCGCAATTTCTGCTCTCGCTGTAATGGGCGAAAATATTTGAAACCAAAAACAATGAGCCTTGATAGTTAGACCGGCCTCATTGGCGGCAGGGGCGTTAAATATACCAATAGAGTGAATATTTTCAGGCAGAACATTAAGCCCAAGTTCTTCATTTGTTTCGCGAATCAATGTGTCCAAAGGGGTTTCATCTGGTTCTGGTTTACCGCCAACTTGCATGAACATTTTAGTATTGTGTTTGCGCACAAACAGCGTTTCGCCCTTTTGGTTAAACACCAGAGCTGCGGAGACCGTGAAATCGGACGTCATGAGAATCTGGAGGCGGCAAAGGGCGCTAAATCGATGGAGGGCTGTTGCCCCATGACTAAATCCGCGATGAGGACGCCTGTTATCGGCCCAAGTGTCAGCCCTTGATGACCATGGCCAAAAGCGCACCATAAGTTGTCGTGGCCAGGCATGTTGCTAATGATCGGGAGCATATCTGGCATACATGGGCGCAGGCCCATCCACGGTGTTTTTTCTATGCGGGCCCCAAGGGGGTGTAATTTTTGGGCAATCGGAATGACTTGCTCAAGTTGTTTTGGTGTCGGCGCGGCCAATAGGCCGGCAAATTCTGCACCGGTTGTCAGGCGAATGCCTTCAGCTTTTGGGGTTAGAACAAAGCCGTATTTTTCATCGGCAAAAGTGGCTTCAAGTGGTGCCTGGGGGTCTTGTTCAAAATGCACATGATAGCCACGCTTAATGCCCATCGGAATTTTGAGCCCAAATTTGCGCGTTAATTCTGGCGCGTGTGCGCCAAGTGCAATAACTGCATGTTTGGCCGTGACAAGATCAGAATCACCAATTAGCGAATATGTTTCGCCAGCGCGCGCCAGGGCAAAAGCGTTTGCTTTTGCGAATTCACCGCCCAGTATTTTGAACTTTTTGAACAACTCGGTGAGCAGTGCATGCGGGTCACTAACCGTAATGCTGTCATGATAGCGAACCATGCCACTAAAGATATTTTTGATATGGGGAATGGCCTGCTGAATTGCCGTTTCATTCTCCAGATATGACGTCTTGATGCCAAAATGTGAAGCTGCGTATTCCGCTTCATCTTTTGCGGCGCGAAATGATTTATCATCGCGAAATCCAGCAAGAATACCTTGTGGTTTTAAATATTGCTTGGCGCCGGTTCCAGAAATCTGATGTTCATAGGCATCAACACAGCGCTCAATTAATGTGGCGTAAGAAGTTGCCTGTTTGCGATGGTTCTCTTGTGATGAATACCACCAGTAGCGCGCAAAAAACGGCAACAGACCCGGTAGTGCGGTTAAATGCAGCCGCGCGGCAGTGTTTTGCCCCATCAGCGTGGTGAACAATGTTTTGAAATCGCGCGGCATTGCATAGGGCATAACAGCTTCGCGCTGAATGACGCCGCTATTGCCAAAGGAAGCGCCCAGGCCTGGCGATTGTTGGTCCACTAATATTGTGGCTATACCCCGACTTTGCAGCTCAAGAGCGGATGAGACACCGACAATGCCAGCACCCAAAACCATGACGTCATAGGGGTTTGTTTTCGCGCTCACTCAGTAGCTTGGGCTGTATGTGCAGATTTATATCCCAGAGAGCTATCCAACAAATGTTGGGTATAGCTATGCTTTGCCGTGAGGTTTCGCATATCTTCTATGGACAGGAGCTCCACAATTTCGCCGTTTTGCATAACAGCAACCTGCTCACACATATGGCCAACAACCGCCAAATCGTGACTGACCATCAAAAAGGTCAATTTGTGCTCTTCCCGAAGGTCCGTCAGCAAATTAAGGATTTCAGCCTGCACGGACACGTCCAGTGCAGATGTTGGCTCATCCAGTAACAATATGCGTGGTTCTGCCGCCAAAGCACGGGCAATGGCAACACGCTGGCGCTGACCACCGGAAAGCTGATGCGGATAGCGAAAACGAAARGATTGCCCCAAACCCACATCATCCAGAAGTTTTATGATYCGGGCTTCGATATCGGAAAAACCATGCAGCATCAGTGTTTCACTTAAAACCTGATCCACTGTGTGGCGAGGATGCAGCGATGCATAGGGGTCTTGAAACACCATTTGCACTGTTTTGTAGAAGCTTTTGTCGCGCTTTTCGCCAAGCGATTTGCCATTGATTTCAATGGTGCCGTTCCAATTTGGCGCAAGGCCAGTGATAGCGCGCAAAATGGTGGATTTGCCTGATCCGCTTTCGCCTACCAGGCCAAAACTAGCGCCCAGCGGCACATCGAAGCTGGCATTTTTAACCGCATCAACACGGTCATCGCCTTCGCCAAACCAGACATTGAGATTTTTGAGAGATATTCCGGTCATAACGCACCGCTTACACTGGGTTCATCGCGCCAGGCGGGGTCGCGGCTCAGCACTTCCAGGCGCTTTGCAGGATCATCCAACCGTGGCAGAGAATTTAACAAGCCGCGCGTATAGGGATGCTTGGCCTCATGCAATTTGCTGGCCTCGCACACTTCCACAATACGCCCGCCATACATAATCAGCACTCGATCACAGAAAGAGGCCACGAGATTAAGATCATGGCTGATGAAAATCAGGCCCATGCCGCGCTCGCGCACCAGCTTATCCATAATGTCCAGAACCTGGGTCTGCACCGATACATCCAGCGCCGATGTTGGTTCATCCGCGATTAGAATTTTGGGATCGGGGATCAGCATCATCGCAATCATGACGCGTTGACCCATGCCGCCGGACATTTCGTGAGGATAGGCGTTAAACACCCGCTCTGAATCGCGAATGGCCACAGCCTCAAGCATTTCGATGGTTTTGCGCCGGGCTTCAGAGGCGCTGGCTTTGGTGTGGATTTGATAAGCTTCCATGATTTGCTTGCCAATTTTCATCACCGGATTGAGTGAGAATTTGGGGTCCTGCATGATCATCGAGATTTGATAACCGCGCACGGCTCGCATCTCTTTTTCCGATAGTTGCATCAGGTCTCTGCCTTCAAGCGCAATGCGCTTGGCTTCAACAATGCCGGGTTTTCGGATCAGGCGCAGGATGGCGCGCCCTGTCATGGATTTGCCAGAACCGCTTTCGCCAACAATGCCAAGACGCTCTTTGCCAAGCGAAAAGGAAATGCCGCGTACCGCATCAAACACGCCGCTGCGGGTGGGGAAGCGCACCCAAAGGTCTTCAACTTCGAGCAGATTACTCATTCCCCGCCCTCCTTTGGATCAAGCACATCGCGCAGGCCATCGCCCAACAGGTTGAAAGCCAGACTGATGGTGAAAATGGCCAGACCAGGAATGGTGGCGACCCACCAGTAATCGAGAATGAATTTGCGCCCGTCAGACACCATTGCGCCCCACTCTGGTGATGGGGGCTGTGCGCCCAGGCCCAAAAATCCGAGACCGGCAGCAGCCAGGATAATGCCTGCCATATCCAGTGTCACACGAATGATCAGCGAGGAAATACACAATGGCCAAATATGCTTGGTGATGATGCGCATCGCGCCAGCACCTTGCAATTTGACGGCATGAATATAGTCCGAATTACGGATCGTTAGCGTTTCAGCACGGGCAATACGCGCATAGGGCGGCCACGCGGTAAGCGAGATCGCCAACACCGCATTCTCAATACCAGCGCCCAGAGCTGCCACAAAAGCAAGCGCCAGAACGAGGCGGGGAAAGGCCAGAAAAATATCAGTGATGCGCATTAAAATGACATCGATAAAGCCGCCCATATAACCCGCAACAGTGCCGACAAATAAACCCGCAATCGGAGCAATAAGAGCAACCAGCGTGACAATATAGAGCGTGATACGCGAACCATAGATAATACGGCTGAGCATATCGCGGCCCAAAGAATCAGTGCCGAGCCAATGTTCTGCGCTAGGTGGTTGCAATCGATTGCCCAATTCCAGAGCAAAAGGATCATAAGGCGATAATAGGGGCGCAAAAGCGGCGACGAAAACGAGCCCAACAAGGATCAAAAAGCCAAACATTGCCATTTGATTGCCGCGAAATTGCAGCCAGCCCTGATAGAGTGACGCAAGCTTGGCATGGCGCCTAGATGTCGGCGTGTCGCTTAATAGCCAGACGCGCCAGCCAACGATGGTGGAAACAGATTCGTTTTGAGACATGATCAGCGCCGCTATTTCGCTCTGGGATCAAAGACCTGATACATCAGATCCGAGAATACATTGAAGAGAACAAACACCAATCCTACTGTCACCGTGCCGCCCAAAACGGCGTTCATATCGGCAGATAGCAAAGCGGTGGTGATATAAGAGCCAATGCCTGGNCAGGAGAAGATAATCTCGGTCAGCACCGAKCCCTCCAGCAATCCTGCRTARGACAGAGCAATGACGGTGATAAGCYGCACGCGGATATTTTTAAAAGCATGAACCCAGATAACCCGGCGCTCGCTCATACCTTTTACCCGTGCGGTGATGATATATTCTGCGGATAGTTGTTCCAGCATAAAGCTGCGCGTCATGCGGCTGATATAGGCCAGYGAATARTAGCCYAGCAGCGATGCSGGCARAATAATGTGGGATACKGCATTCCAGAATATCGTCATATCCCCAGCAAGYGCRCTGTCWATCAGGATCATRCCRGTKCGTGTGGGCACRATATCATCGTARAAGAAATCAAGRCGGCCSGGRCCRCCAACCCATGCCAGAATACCGTAGAAAATGAGAAGGCCCATCAGGCCAAGCCAGAAGATRGGCATKGAATARCCGACCAGTGCRATCACACGGGCAACTTGATCAACCCAGGTGCCGCGCTTTACAGCAGCGATCACACCAAGTGGRACGCCYAGAAAAATACCCATCAAGGTACCAATCGTSGCRAGYTCTAATGTGGCTGGAAAGACCCGTTTRATATCATCAATAACAGGGCGTGCAGTGAGCAAAGATTTGCCAAAATCGCCGACAAAAACATCCGATATGTAATACCAGAATTGCACCAATAAAGGTTTGTCGAGGCCAAGCTTTAAATAGGCTGCGTCGTAGACCTCGCCAGAGGCACGATCTCCAACAATTGCCAAAACCGGATCAACCGGCATAACCCGCCCGATGATAAAGGTGATGAACATCAGCCCGAGCATTGTAACGAGAATCGACAACAAGACTTTGATGATTGATATGATGACAGGCGGAAGGGGCACTGTGAAGTGCCCCTTCGAAGTGTTTTGTGTTGCCATTGTGGCGGACCCTTACTTGGTGACCTTCCAATAGGCAGCAGCGGTGATAGCACCACCCAAAGACAGACCTTTAACGTTGTTCTGCAGGCCAGTCTGCTCGATCTTCTGGAACATAACGCCAAATGGTGATGTGGCCTGATGCTCTCTCTGGATATCTTCGTACATTTTAGCACGGATATCACGATCGTTTTCGACAACAGCAGCAGCTGTTTTTTCTGTCAAAGCCGGGATTTCCCAAGCATTACGCCATGCCAGGAAGCCAGTGTTGCCAGCGTCGTCAGCATTGTCTGGGTTCATCGCAAATGTTGCTGCATTGGTGTGTGGATCTGGATAATCTGGACCCCATGCACCAAGATACATATCAAGCTCACGTGCACGGTAACGTGCAAGGATTGCTTTAGCCGTACCAACGGTGATGTTCAGCTTGATGCCGGCTTGAGCAAAATTGGCCTGCATAGCCTGAGCAATTTCAATACGCTCCTGAGCTTCACGCACGCCAACTTCAATTTCGATACCGTCTGCATAACCAGCTTCAACCATCAAGGCTTTGGCTTTAGCAATGTCCAGACCATAAGGTGTATCGGAAATGGAACCCAAATAGGTCTGTGGCAGGAATGCCTGTTGAATGGTCCACTGGCCGTTCAGGAAGCTGTCACGCATGCCTTCATAATCAACCAGATATTTGGTTGCTTCGATGACCTTTGGATTGGACAGGGCTTCATGCTTTTGGTTGAGGGAGAAATACATCAACCGACCGCGAAGTTCACTGGCAACAGTGATGCCATCAGCATCGGAAATACCCTTAACATCTTCAGGGTTGAGGTTACGGGCGACATCGATATCACCGCGCTCAAGCATAAGACGCTGTGTTGCACTTTCCTGAACGTGACGTACGATCACACGCTGCATGGCAGGCGCACCTTCGTAGTAATCAGCATTTGCGGCCAGTGTTACAGATTGGTTGGCTTTCCAGCTTTGCACTGTGTAAGCGCCGGAACCAGCTGTGTTGGTTTTGAGCCATTCATTGCCCAGATCGCCGTCTACATCATGCTCCATAGCAACTTTGCTGTCGACAATGCCGCCGATTGTAGCGGTCAGGCAGTTGAGCACAAAAGAAGTCGCATAGCGCTTATCTGTTGTGATCGACAATGTCATATCATCTGTAGCAACGATGGTTTCGCCGACATTTTCGGCTGTGAAACCAAACTGTGTCAGGATGAAACTTGGTGTTTTGTTGAGTGTAATAGCGCGGCGCAGGCTAAACTCTGCATCCTTGGCTGTTACAGGATTGCCGGAATGGAATTTTACACCGGCACGCATTTTGAACGTGATGGTTTTTCCGTCTTCCGACACAGTCCAGCTTTCAGCCAGATCAGGCTGATAGCCCGCATCCAGATTGGCTGGATCGAAATTGACAAGCTTGTTGTAAACGTTGCGGATCACGTCTGCGCCCGCAAATTCAAAGCTTTCTTGTGGATCGAGAGTTGTAATATCATCAATCCGATTGGCGATGATCAACATGTTTGCCGGCGTTTCGGCCAATACTGGCACGACGCTTGTGGCAGCAATCGCTCCAAGCGCCACACCGGCGACAAGAGTTTTAAGCAGTTTCATGAATGCCTCCTAAAATTGACCAGAGATTTGGCCAATGGTTTCCCAGACAGTTTTGCTTCAAAGAACAAAACCCCTCTAGGCCTGTTTGTATTGTGTGCGCTGCCCCAAAATGGCTCTCCTTTTTGAGGCACACACATAGGATGGTTTAACGACCATCTCTGAGGCCGCATCCCACGCTAATTCTCAATAATATGCAAGGGGAGAATAGCTGATTTTGCGGCTTAATTGCCCCAGGTTTTTTCCAGAACGCGCAGCCAATTACGGTAGCACAGTTTTTCCATCAGCTGGTCATTATAGCCATGGTCTCGCATGGCTTTACGCAAGACCGGCAGACCTGAAACATCGCCAATTGGCCCTGGAATTATGGCACCATCAAAATCAGAACCAAAACCGACGCGGTCTTCGCCAAGGTGTTCCATCAGGTAATCCAGATGTTTTAGCATGATGTCGATACCGGTATCGGCGGTCATCTGACCATCTTCGCGCAAAAACGCGACCGCAAAATTGAGACCAACCATGCCATCACTTTCCTTGATGGCGGCGAGTTGACGATCCGTCAGATTGCGTGCGGTGGGGCAAATGGTATGGGCGTTGGAGTGGGTTGCCACCAAAGGCGCGTCGGTGATGTTGGCGACATCCCAAAAACCACGTTCATTAATGTGCGACAGATCGATCATAATGCGTCGTTTGTTGCAGGCGCTGATCAGCTTTTTGCCGTGCTCGGTCAAGCCATCCCCGGTGTCGGGAGAGCTGGGATAGCGAAACGGAACGCCGTGGGCAAAAATCGTAGGCCGGCTCCATACCGGGCCAAGGGAACGCAAACCGGCAGCATAAAACACATCCAGCGCGTGGAAATCGGCATCAATCGCCTCGGCGCCTTCCATATGCATGATGGCGGCCATTTTACCGGATTCAATGGTGGTTTTAAGCTGCGCTGCGCTGGTGCAAATCGTCAGCGCGCCTTGTTCCTGCAAACGTAACAAAATAGCCGCTTCAGTTAAGGCAACCGGCATTGCATCCATCTGATCAAGGGCAGGTGGCAGCGGAATGTCGTATTCTGGCTGGGCCATCTGCTCATAGCGAAATTGCTTGTCGACGGGAGAGGGCACGTAGATTGCGAAAAAACCACCGGCAAACCCGGCAAGGCGTGAGCGGGGCAAATCCACATGACCGCTGTCGCCATTGATGAACAATTGCTCGGGGTCACCTTGTTCTTTGCGCAGCAGCTTGGTCAGAACATCGTTGTGACCATCAAAAATAGGAGGGTTGGTTTGATCAATCATGCCGTTATTCTCTCTTAGATATGGGCTTGGATGTAGGCTTGAATATGGGCAATTATTGGCGTTGAGCTGGTAATTTCAGCAGGTCCCGCGCTTCGCTTAGTGTTGCGACGCGGCGCTCATTGGCGGCACAAATCTCTACAGCGCGTTTAACAAGGGCTGCGTTGGATGGGGCCAGGGTGTTTTTGTCCAAGCGCACATTATCCTCAAGACCGGTGCGGATATGGCCACCTTCAATGGCGCACCATTGATTGAGTGTTGCCTGGTGCTGGCCAATGCCCGCGGCGCACCATGTGGCATCCGGCAYMAKGCGTTTKRYGGTTKCCAYATARAARTCAAARACSGCSYKGTCYACCGGCATGGCRTTTTTYACRCCCATGACAAATTGAACATGGGGCGGGCCATTGAAACGRCCGGCCTTATRAAGAGCYGCCGCKACRAAAATTTGYGATAAATCAAAAATCTCAATTTCCGGGCGCACATTATARTTSAGCATTTCRGTGCTGAGCCACTCGATYAAATCCGGTGTGTTYTCATAAATCCGGGTGGGRAARTTRTTRGARCCTACCGTYAAYGARGCCATTTCYGGYTTGAGYGGCARCATRCCGCCGCGYTCRCGGCCAGCACCRGAGCGCCCKCCGGTGGAWAGCTGGATGATCATRCCRGGGCAATGYTGCTCRATGCCTTCYTTGAGGCGSGCAAATTTATTRGCGTCTGAACTTGGCGTRCCATCATCRTTGCGCACATGMAGATGGGCGATAACYGCGCCWGCTTCRAACGATTCATGGGTRCTTTCAATTTGCTCAGCYAAGGTWATGGGGACAGCAGGATTGTGCTCTTTGGTGGTGACAGAACCGGTTATGGCAACGCAAATGATGCAAGGTGCCGCGTTATCTTGCTGAGTCATGAGAATCTTCTTATGTCCRAAAATAGGATTTATGCGCCTGGAAACCTGACACATCAATAAGCAACTGTCTGCCCGGCATTTTTGAATAGGCGGGGAAAGGACAAAGTTTCTGGTGATGACACTGGATATTRGCGTGAATCAGAGTGAAAAACAGATCTGTCCTTGCGATAAAATTCTACCTAAACGAGCCTTTGTTTCAATTCGAAACGGCAAAATAGGGTAGAATAGCGCCATTACTCGGTAGTATTTACATGTAGTTAAATGTTTGTTAACTATTGTSCACTACTTTACCTTGTATCCGAACAGTTCGGATAATCAGATGGTCACTCCCCATTTGATTTAGACGCCTCCCTGTTAAACTAAGAGCCGCTCCCTCCCGCGGCTCTTTTTTTGTGGCCGGYTTCATANTTTTTCACAGGATTYATCCARAYGGCTTTGGATTAACGAAGATTCCAACTAGCCGTTTYGCTCTCTTGCATGGCGCTCTCGGTATCGGCATAATTGCCTATATSGTATTTGAACGAAATTATCCYGGAAAGTYTRCGRRYCYGGAAAATCTGGGAGCCCGGAAAATCTGCGAGATAGTGCTTTAGGTATTTCCTTGTAAACGTTCTTGTAAATGTTCAAGTGTAAGGTTCTCCAAGAGGGAGTTGAGTAATTATGACCCAAAAATCCAAATCCACAGATTCAGTGCAGGCGATCGCCATTGCATCGCGGCTTGCTGAAACCGAGGGCTTTTTGAGCCTGTTTAATCACGGCATGCTGTTGATTGAGCAAACTGCGGAATATCTGGATGGCCCAGGGCGTGATGAATCAAAAGCTCTGTCGCGGGTTGGCTCTATTGCCTATGCCAGCGAATCCATGCGGTTGACGACGCGTTTAATGCAAATCGCCTCTTGGCTCTTGCTGCAACGTGCGGTCAATGAAGGCGAAATGTCTGCGACAGATGGCAAGGCTGAAAAAGCCAAAGTACGTCTGGGCGGGATGCAGCCAAGCATGAGTGGATCGGGTTGGGATGAACTGCCAGAACCGCTGAAAGATATGATCGAACGCTCCCAGCGCTTAGAAGAGCGTGTGCGCCATCTGGATGTTGGCTTGGGCGGACAATCCTTTGCAGAATCCATGAATTCTCAAAGTGAAGAAAAATCGGCACCAAGCGCTCTGGTAGATCAAATGGCCCGCTTGAGCGCGGCCTTTCCAGGCACCAATACCACTCAGTAACATAAAATTTAGCGCTGATAGGCGGCTGGCCTATTGGTGCGCAGCACTGTGTATGCGTGCTGAATCTGGTCATAAAAAAACCCGCTCTCGGTATTCCGAGGCGGGTTTTTTATTAGGTATTCGGCGCTTATTTGCCGATAAAGCCACCAAACTTATTGTTGAAGCGTGACAGACGTCYGCCGCGGTCAAGCAATTGCTGGCCACCGCCGGTCCATGCTGGATGGCATGTCGGATCGACGTCCAAATTCATGGTATCACCTTCAGCGCCCCAAGTGGAACGAGTCTGGTATTTGGTGCCATCAGTCATAACGATATTGATGGTATGATAGTCAGGATGAATCTCTGTTTTCATCGCGCAAACTCCGATTTGRTCTTCCGTCAACCCCACTGAACCATTGTGATCTGGCAATGTGATACAGGGGATGGCAAACAAAAAAACGGGCGCTAAGCCCGATGATTATTCCAGTTGAGCGCTCTATAGTCCAAAACAGGCTGTTTTTGCAAGCCCAAAGGACTAGAATCTTTGATAAACCCTTGATTAGGCTATCGCGCGGCGTCATTTTAAGGCCTGTCACCACACTTCATATTCGTTTCTTGCAATTCATCGCCATTCGTTGGAAAACGTTTGGAGACCGCCTGCAACCAAAAGAAAAAAAATGGCCGATAGCCGAAATCTAAAGCACAAGCATGACTCCCGCCCTGATACTCAAGAGCYCAAGGCYAAAAAAGCCCCGGTAAGGTCGCTRGCGAYTATCTGGCCCTACCTCAAATTCTATCGCAAGCGTGTGGCTTTTGCCCTGATTGCTCTGGTTGCAGCCGCAGGCACGACGTTGAGCGTGCCAATGGCTGTGCGCCGGATGATTGATTTTGGCTTTGATAGTGAAAACCTGCAACTGATCGACAAATATTTCATGATGCTGGTGGTGCTGGTCGGTTTTTTGGCGGCCGCAAGTGCAGCGCGTTATTATTTCGTGACTTGGTTGGGGGAGCGGGTGGTCAATGATATCCGCCGCGATGTGTTTGCCCATGTCATGACCCTGCATGCTGGCTTCTTCGATGAGGCAAAATCGGGAGAGATTGTGTCGCGCCTCACCGCTGATACCACTCAGATAAAATCTGTTGTTGGCTCCAGCATCTCTATTGCTCTGCGCAATTTTTTTCTGTTTATCGGTGCGGCAGTGTTGATGGTGATCACCAGCGCGAAATTGTCGGCACTGGTTCTGGTGGCCATTCCGGTTATTGTTTTGCCGATGGTGGCGTTTGGCCGCAATGTGAGGCGTCGCTCACGGTTGGCACAGGATACGCTGGCGGATGCATCTGCTTACGCCTCAGAGGCGATTGGTGCGGTGCGTACCTTGCAATCATTTACTGCTGAAAAGCGAACCGCTGATCGCTTTGGTGCGGCGGTGGAGGCCTCCTTTGAGGCAGCGCGCAGTGCCGTTGGTGCGCGCGCATCGCTCACGGCCTTTGCCATTTTTACCGTGTTTGCCAGTGTCATTGCTGTGCTTTGGTATGGCGCGCAGGATTTACAGAACGGCAATATTACCGCCGGCGCCTTGTCGCAATTTGTGTTGTATTCCGTTCTGGCCGCCGGTGCCCTTGGTGCGATGTCGCAGGTTTGGGGCGAGGTCTCTGCGGCTGCTGGCGCTGCCGAGCGTTTGGGCGAAATGTTGGCGATTAAGCCAGAAATTGCTGCGCCCGTAACACCGCAGCGCCCAAAAAAGATTGCTGGTGCTGTATCATTTCAGGATGTTTCATTTAGCTATCCTGGTGCGGCTCATGCGGCGGTACTGGGCGGTATCAGCTTTGATGTTGCACCGGGCGAAACCGTGGCCATTGTCGGGCCATCGGGCGCGGGCAAATCAACTGTGTTTTCTCTGCTGACCCGCGCTTATGATGTGACCGCAGGCGCGGTTAGCCTTGATGGTGTTGATGTACGCCAGTTTGATCCCAGCGAGTTGCGGGCTGAGCTGGCCATTGTTCCGCAGGAAAGCGTTATATTTGGTGCCAGCATTGCCGAAAACATTCGTCTTGGCTCACCAAATGCTGATGACGCAGCTATCATGGAAGCCGCCAAGGCTGCACGTGCGGATGAGTTTATCGTCAAGATGCGCGATGGCTATCAAAGTATCGTAGGTGAGCGCGGGATGACCTTGTCGGGCGGCCAGCGCCAGCGCATTGCCATTGCCCGTGCCATTTTGAAAGATGCCCCGGTTTTGCTGCTGGATGAGGCTACTAGCGCGCTGGACGCGGAAAGTGAAACCTTGGTGCAGCAGGCGTTAGAACGCTTGATGGAGGGGCGTACAACTTTGGTAATCGCCCATCGCCTGGCCACAGTTTTGAAGGCCAATCGTATTTTGGTGATGGATGACGGGCGTATTGTTGAAACCGGTAGCCATGCATCCTTGCAAAAGCAGGGTGGACTTTATGCGCGCCTGGCGCATTTGCAGTTCCAAAGCGGGCTTGCTCTGGAAGACGCGGCTGAAAAATAGATTAGCGTTCGGTCAGCTTCAACTCAATGCGGCGGTTTCTGGCCAAAGCTTCTGGGCTGTCGCCATCGTCAAGCGGTTGAAACTCGCCAAACCCGGCAGCAACCAGACGGTTGGGCGGCACGCCTTGCGAGACAAGAAACTGAACCACTGAAATAGCCCGGGATGAGGACAGTTCCCAGTTATTGGCAAAGCGCCCGGAGCCACTAACGGGGCGCGCATCGGTATGGCCATCAACCCGCAGCACCCAATTGATCTCATCGGGTATTTGGCCCTGCAACTCCAATATGGCCGCTGCAAGTTTGCCCATTTCTTCGGCACCGCGTGGGTTAAGGTCATCATTACCTGAGCCAAACAGCACTTCGGACTGGAACACGAACCGATCACCGACAACACGCACATCGGAGCGGTTGGATAAAATCTCGCGCAAGCGGCCAAAAAAGTCTGAACGATAGCGCGACAATTCTTGCACGCGTTGGGCCAGCGCCACATTGAGGCGGCTACCAAGGTCAGTAATCTTGGTCTGGCTTTCTTTACTGCTCTCTTCAGAGACATCGAGAGCGTTTTCCAGTGATGAAATTTGGCGGCGCAAGGCAGCCAATTGCTGGTTTAATAAATCGACCTGCGCCTGCGCGCGAGCATTGAGCTGTCGTTCGCTATCCAGCTCGTCATTTAGCTCGGAAATGGCACCGTCAGCCGCTGTGTTAGCCCCGCTCTGATTATCCAGTAATTCGGCAAGGCGTGCTTTTTCGTCATCTGCATCTGTTAAATTGGATTGGAGAAGTGAAATCGATTCTTTCAACTCATCCTGTCCGGTGCTCTCAAGGGCAAGCAGCTCTGTCAGCTCAGCAATTTGGGTGTTCAACCGGCTTAAAACCGCATCGCGGCCAGAGATTTCCTGACTGAGAAAAAACTGTGCCAGCATGAACAAAGACAGCAGGAAGATGATGACAAGCAATATGGAGGCCATGGCATCCACAAAGCCGGGCCAGTAATCTGCACTTCTATCGCGCCGTCTTGATCGTGCCAGAGCCATGTGCCGATCTCCGGGTTAATCGTTGCGCTGGCGCGTCAACTGGACAAGCGCTTCGAGTAACCGGCGAACTTCATCTTGCTGGCTGGTTTGTGATTCGACCCAGGTTCGCACAACTTGCTGCTCTGTGCGCATGTGCTGCACCAGCCCCTGAATACCCTCTGCCAGATTGGACAGGGATGCGCTGGTATTTGTGCTGCCGCTATCCATAGCAATAGCGCGCCCTAATTTGTCGATCGCCAGCCGCAGATCATCGGCTGCCAGCGAAGACATTGCGCCATTATTGGATCCACCATTACTATTGCCATCATCCAAATCTGCCACGGTTGATAACCAATCTTCCAGATCGGTATAAAAACGTGTTTGTGCCTGTCCTGCCTGCAAATCCAGGAAACCCAGGATAAGAGAGCCAGCAAGGCCGAAAAGGGAGGATGAAAACGCGGTGCCCATGCCGGCAAGCGGTGCTTGCAGGCCGGTTTTCAGATCTTCAAAGATCACAGCGGAATCGCCAGAACCAWCACCCANCNNCTGAATGGTATCGCCAACGGACCCAACCGTTTTAAGCAGGCCCCAGAARGTGCCAAGCAGCCCTAAAAATACGAGCAGGCCGGTTAGATAGCGCAGAATTTCACGCGATTCATCAAGGCGCACGCCAATGGATTCCAGCACCGAGCGCATGGTCTGTTGGCTGATGGCCATGGCRCCAAGTCTGTCGCCCAGCATTGCGGCCATGGGCGCTARCAAAATMGGTGGTTTGGCATATTCAATATTGGGATCGGAGCGRCGGAAGCCATTAACCCAYCGCACTTCACGAAACAGCAGCAAAACTTGGCGCAAAGAGAGCATAATRCCTATAATCAGCACCGCCAGAATAAGGCTGTTCAAGCCGGGGTTACTGATAAAGGCATCAAAAATCTGCCGATACAGAATCAATGCGATGAAACTGGTAATCACCAGAAAKATCAGCTTCCTCCACAAAAAGATCTGCGGAGAGGAGAGGCGGTAAGGATCAAAATCTCGCGCCATAGAAAGGCCATTTCCTCATCAGATTAATCACAAGAATTCTTCAGATCGATATTAGAAGAATCCAGAATASAGTCATTCTATAGGAATAGCGCGATTTTAAGGCTGTGCAACAGGTCAAAAATGCTCAGATTGCGCAAAGAGTTCAAATGCTGCGCAATTTTTGCATGTTTCCCCAGTTAATGCTGGTTTTTTGGCAGTTCAGTACTGCTACTTGTTGCGAACAATCTTATCGCGAACCGCATTGCGAATGGTTTCATTGCCCGCAATGATGCCGCCTGTTTCAAATACGCGTTCGCCGCCGCCAATATCGCAGATAAATCCACCAGCTTCACGGATCARCACAATRCCAGCTGCCATATCCCATGGGGAAAGGCCGTGCTCCCAATAACCATCAAGGCGGCCTGCGCCAACATAGGCAAGGCTAAGCGCCGCGCAACCAAAACCGCGCACTGCCCCTGCATGCGCACTGGCAAGGCTGGCTTCTTCAATGTAGCGGCTAAGATTRGGCTTACCATAATGCGGAATGCCGGTTGCAAGSGCGCTGTCAGACAGGTTTTTGCGCGCTGCAACGCGCATGCGCCGGTCATTCATGAAAGCGCCGCCRCCYTTTTCAGCGGTAAACAGCTCTTCAGTGATGGGATTATACACCACACCGGCCACCACTTGGCCCTGACGTTCCAGAGCAATCGATACTGCGAAAAAAGGCAGGGAATGCAGGAAGTTTGTGGTGCCATTCAGCGGATCAACAATCCAGCGGTGGAATGGGTCTGAGCCTTTCACTTCACCGCTTTCTTCCATCAGAAAACCCCAATCCGGGCGTGCGATGGTCAAAGATTCTTGAATGATTTCCTCGGCGCGCAGATCTGCAGAGGTGACGAAATCACCAGGGCCTTTAATGGARACCTGAAGCTGTTCAATCTCGTTGAAATCGCGTGTCAGATTGCGTCCAGCTTTTGTCGCTGCCTGAACCATGACGTTTAAAAGGGCACTGCGGGCCATGTAGAATTCCTAAAATCTGAATTAGTTGCCAGCGCGGCGAAGATAGATCAGTTCATTGGTATCAACGATAATTTTTTCGCCGATTACAATGAAAGGCGGCACCATGATGCGTGCGCCATTATCCATGATGGCTGGCTTATATGATGATGAGACTGTCTGGCCTTTGAGTGCGGGCTCTGTCTCTGTCACTTCAAGCGTCACCTGTTCGGGCAGTTCAACGCCAATGGGGCGCTCTTCATACATCTCGACAGTGACTTCCATATTATCTTGCAAGAAGACGGCGCGGTCRCCGACAAATTCCTCGGGCAGTTCAAGCTGCTCATAGGTTGTGGTGTCCATGAAAACCAGCATGTCGCCYTCTTTGTAAAGGTACTGATAGTCTTTTTGCTCCAGACGAATGCGTTCCACTGTCGCTGCTGAGCGAAAGCGCTCATTAAGCTTGCGGCCATCGAGCAAATTTTTCAGCTCAACCTGCGCAAAAGCACCGCCCTTGCCCGGTTTCACATGCTGCACCTTAACGGCGGCCCAAATGGTGCCCTGGTGCTCAATTACGTTGCCGGGGCGAATTTCATTGCCATTGATTTTCATGGGATCAATCGTCTGTCTGAATTGTTACGGAATGAGGGCCTAAACCCTAGTCTGCGTGTGCACCACATTTAGCGCCGCATTGCAAGTAAGTATTACGGCGCAGATGGCGCTGGCTGTGGTTTGGCGGCGAATTTAGGGGGCATTGTCGCGTGCAAAAATTCAGCGCCAACCCTGCGAAAGATCGAAGGCAAGTGYCTTGTCATCATCRGGCARYTCATCAAACCATTCGCTCAACCAACTGTCTTCCATGCCCGCGCGGCGYGCYGTTAGATACCATTTTCCAGCTTCCACCGGGTCTTTATCGGCRCCGATGCCGGTGGCCATYAACCGGGCAATGCGTGCCTGYCCAACGGGGTTGCCCGCGCGTGCTGCGCGCARCAACCAATAGGCAGCGGCTTTCTTGTTCTGCGGTATGGCGCGTCCTTCAAACAACAATGTGGCCAGATCAATCTGTGCGTYTGCATGGCCCTGRCGYGCGGCTTTTTCATACCAAYCRGCGGCARYRGCTTCATCYARCGCAACGCCTGCACCTTCTTCAAAAGCGGCACCTAGCGCATATTGAGCCTCACGGTGACCGGTTCTGGCCGARCGCAACAGATAAGCCGTGGCAACGCCRACTTTTCGTTCTACCGCCTCRCCTTCAAGGTGMAGCAGRGCAAGATTATACAGCGCATCAGCGTGGCCGGATCGGCTGGCCTTGATAAATAAATCCGCAGCCTTTTTTTTATCCGGTAAGACGCCATGACCGCGCAAATATAAAAGGCCAAGGGCAAATTGGCCTTGCGGATCACCGCTATGGGCCGCCAGCGAGAACCAATCCGCCGCTTTACGGTAGTTTTTCGCCATGCCCTCGCCGCGATAGATGATTTGGCCGATCAGGGTTTGTGAGCGYGGGTTACCTGCTTCKGCGCTTTTTAACGCCAGCGCAAACGCCTTGAYAAAATATCCGCGTTGATAGGCCCCAAAGGCCGCGTCCAGCTCGCCGGCAGCAGAATAAGGCCATTTGACCGTCTGRGRTTYAGCAGGTTTTGAAACGGGTTGGGCGGTCGGTGATTTTGYYGGCCGCGTGGTTCTGGCCTTAAGCGGCGCTCTGGGYTGCAGAATTGTTGTATCGCTGGTTAACGCCGCCGCATGCGCGCTGCTCAAGCATAAAACGACCAGCACAGCTGATAAAAGACAACGAGACACAGAGGTAGGGCGCTGCAAGAAAACCGATCTCCAAAAACTTAAGATGAACCGATGATTTCTTGCACCAGCTTTATGGCAACTTCTGGGCCATCTGCATGGTTCCAGATAAAGCCGTTCAGGCCGATGAAATCGGACCTTGTTTCAATGGTTGCACGCAAGCTGTCTTGCGTTTGACCGGCCATGGCCACGCAAGGCACTTCAAATAATTCTGCCCACCACTGCGCCATCTCAAGCGTGTATGCATGGTCTTCATCATGTTCGAACGGGCTGCCAAACATCAAATAATCTGGCTGTGTTTCGCCCTTGATCATGGCATCATGGCGGGTGTGGCCCGCAGATGTGCCAACAATGTGTTTGGGTCGGAAGCGTTTCATGACATCTGTTATTTCGGAAACTTTTCCGGTCAGGTGAATGCCATCTGCACCAGATCGACCACTGACTTGTGTGTCATTCATTGTTAGCGCCGCGCCGCCATATTGTTGGATAATAGGTGCCAGTAATTTGCAGTCTCTTTGATAGCTGTCGGAGGCTTCATCATTGGCGCGCGGTGCAATCAATACCGCTGAAACCGAGGCGGCTTGCAAGACGGGTGCAAGTCGCGCCGCAAATTCTTCGCGGTCATCAAAGGCAGGTGTGACTAGAAACAGTTGAGGTTGATATTTGGTCATTATTTTTCCAATGCACGAACGCCAGGCAAAGGTTTGCCTTCCATCCATTCCAAAAAGGCACCGCCAGCTGTTGAGACGTAAGTAAACGTATCTCGAACGCCCGCAAGATTAAGTGCAGCGACGGTATCACCACCACCCGCAACTGAGGTCAACTGGCCCTTTTGGGTCAAATTGGCGGCATGTTGGGCGATTGCCATCGTCGCGCTGTCAAAAGGTTTCATCTCGAAGGCACCAAAAGGGCCGTTCCAGACCAGAGTTTTGGCGGTGTCCAATTTGGCTTTGACAATGGCAATGGTCGCCGGGCCAGCATCGAGCATCATTTCATCGCTCTGGATATCATTGACATCTGCGACGCGGTGCTCGGCATGGGCCTTAAAGGCTTTTGCGGCCAGAGCATCAACGGGCAGAATGATTTCGCACTTGTTCTCAGCAGCGCTGGCCATGATGTGGCGGGCGGTTTCAGCCAGATCATGCTCGCATAATGAATTGCCGACATCCATGCCTTTTGCAGCCAGAAAAGTGTTGGCCATACCGCCGCCAATCACCAGCATATCGACGCTTGTCATAAGGTTTTGCAGCAGCTCCAGCTTGCTGGAAACCTTTGCGCCGCCAACAATGGCCATCACCGGATGCGCTGGGTTGCCAAGGCCGGATGACAAGGCTTCTAGCTCGGCTTGCATGGTGCGCCCGGCATAGGATGGCAAATAATGGGTCAGCCCTTCGGTGGATGCGTGGGCACGGTGGGCCGCTGAAAACGCGTCATTGATGAACACATCGCCAAGCTGCGCCAAATCTTTTGCGTGGGGCGGATTGTTCTTTTCTTCGCATGGATGAAAACGGGTGTTTTCCAGCAAAATCACTTCGCCGGGCACCAATCCAGCCACAGCCTCACGGGCAATGGGGCCAACACTATCGGTGGCAAAGGCTACTGGCATGCCCAGTGCATGGGCAAGAGCAGGCACAACCGGCTTGAGCGACATTTTTGGCTCAACTTTGCCGTTGGGGCGGCCAAAATGCGCCAGCAACACCACTTTTGCGCCCTTTTCGAGCAATTCATGAAGGGTCGGCAGGATACGCTCAATGCGGGTTGTATCCGTTATTTTACCCTCAGTCATTGGCACATTCAGATCGACGCGCACAAGGCAGGTTTTGCCTTTGGCATCAAGATCATCGAGGGTTTTGAAGTCGCTCATTAAAGGGGTCCTTGCCGTTTGGGAGGTTTTGCGGTGGCTGTTCTAAAACATGCCTTTACTGGAGGCGATATATTCCAGCTCTTGCGGTGTGGAAACACGGCCAAGCGCCTCGTTGCGTTTGGGATAGCGCCCAAAACGCTCAATTAGGTCGCGATGATCCATTTCAAACTTGAGAATATAGTCATTGCCAAGCTCGGTGAACAGACGCACGGCCTCATCATGGATCACCAGACTTTCAGAATGCATGTAGGGCATCAGCAAGAACTGTCGTTCCAACTGGCTCAGCTCTTTATCGACGCCAAGCGATACGGTTTCCTGCGCCAAGGCCAAAGCCAAGGTATCGCAGGCGAAACTGCGGGCTTGCTGGCGATAAAGCTGCCGGGTGAATTGATCGAGCATGATGATCTCGGCCAACCGGCCTTTGGCGGTTTTGCGCCAGGCAAACAACTCACCGCGTTCTGCCTGCTCTAAAAGCGCGCCAAACTTGCTGCGTACCACATCATCAAATTCCGTTTTGCCGCCATACCAGTCCTTGGAATCATGCTCGTCAAACCAGAACGTCAAAATATCTTGTGGTGTCATGATGCTYTCCAAATCAAAAGGGCTGCCGAAGCAGCCCCTTATCATATCTGAAATCGCCGTTAGATCAATTTGCCCATGGCAACGGCAGTGTCGCTCATTCGGTTCGAGAAACCCCATTCATTGTCATACCAGGTCAAAATCCGGCACATGGTGCCATCCATAACTTTGGTCTGATCCATATGGAAGATCGAGGAATGGCTGTCATGGTTGAAATCTATCGATACCAGCGGCTCATCGGTATAWCCAAGAATGCCTTTCAAYGCGCCATCAGCTTCGGCGCGAATAGCGTCGTTGATTTCTTCGATGCTGGTGGCACGAGACGCGTTGAATGTCAGATCAACCACGGAGACATTTGGCGTTGGTACCCGGATCGCCATGCCATCCAGCTTGCCATTCAAYTCYGGCAACACAAGACCAACGGCCTTGGCAGCACCRGTTGTTGTCGGGATCATCGACATGGCGGCAGCRCGGCCACGGTACAAATCCTTATGCATGGTRTCCAGCGTTGGCTGRTCACCSGTRTAAGAATGGATCGTGGTCATGAAACCTTTGTCGATGCCGATGGCYTTGTTCAARACATARGCAACAGGTGCCAGGCAATTGGTGGTGCAWGATGCATTGGAGACAACCACATCRKCGGCGGTCAAAGCATCATCATTGACGCCAAAGACGATTGTTTTATCRGCGCCAGCAGCAGGKGCTGAYACCAAAACVCGTTTAGAGCCRTTTTCCAGATGAAAAGCYGCCCGCTCACGCGAGGCAAAAAASCCRGTGCATTCCAGGGCAATATCAACATCGCCCCATGGCAGTTCTTTGGGATCGCGAATGGCGGTGACCCGAATAGGGCCACGGCCCACATCAATGGTGTTRYCGCCAACTGTAACAGTACCTGGAAATCTGCCATGGACAGAATCGTARCGGATCARATGGGCRCTGGTTTCAACAGGGCCAAGATCGTTGATGGCAACCACTTCAATATCGGTACGACCGGATTCAACAATRGCACGCAACACGTTACGGCCAATACGGCCAAATCCATTGATAGCAACTTTTACAGTCATTTGGTTTTCCTCTTTTCGCGGGAGAGACGGGAGAGTTTTGTCATCACTTCTGGTTTGAGCCAGATTTAGTCCCAGATTTAGTCTTTGAGCCGTTCCAATGCCAAATCAGCAACGCGCTCTGCGGTAATGCCGAAATGTTCGTAAAGCTCTTTATAAGGGCCTGATGCACCAAAACCGGTCATGCCAACAAAGTCGCCTTCGTCTCCGATAAACCGGCGCCAGCCCATTTCAATGGCCGCTTCAATGGCGATTTTTACAGGAGAGCTGCCAATAGTGGCCTTTTTATATTCAGTGCTTTGGCTCTCAAACAGCTCRAAACATGGCACRGATATAACACGTGCCGTRTGACCAGCCTGTGTCAGCAACTCGCGTGCTGCCATGGCAATCTCAACTTCGGAGCCAGATGCAAACAGCGTAACTTCAGCYGTATCGGCATCTGATCCAGCAACCTCGTAGGCGCCGCGTGCGCACAGATTGTCAGAATCGTAATCGATACGTGCGGGCTTCAAATTTTGRCGGGTCAGCGCAATCGCACTTGGAGTGCTGTCGGCTTCCAGYGCYAATTGCCAGCATTCCGCTGTCTCAACCGCATCGCATGGGCGGAACACATTGAGATTTGGAATGGTGCGCAAKGCTGCCAGATGTTCWACCGGCTGATGGGTTGGGCCATCTTCGCCAAGGCCAATGGAATCATGGGTAAACACATGAATAACCCGAATGCCCATCAACGCCGCAAGACGAATRGAGGGGCGGCAATAATCGGAGAAAATGAGGAAGCCGCCGGAATARGGGATCAAACCACCATGCAGCGCCATGCCRTTCATCGCAGCGGCCATGCCGTGCTCGCGAATGCCGTAGTGAATGTAGCGGCCGGAGAAATCATCCGGSGTGATGGCAACCATATTTTTGGTGCGGGTGTTGTTGGACCCGGTCAAATCTGCCGAACCACCAATGGTTTCGGGTATGGCAGCGTTGACGATTTCCAGCGCAGCTTCGGAYGATTTGCGTGTCGCTAATGTTGGCGGATCTTCCGACAATTTCTTTTTGTAATCCAACATRGCGTCAGAGMAMCCGCTGGGCAGTGTGCCTTTCATRCGGCGTTCAAATTCATGACGCTTATTGGCATCCAGRCCTTCAAGWCCTTTGGACCATTCCTTRTGAGCCTKRGARGARCGMAGACCGGCAATGCGCCATGCATCCATCACATCRYTTGGAATYTCAAARGCYGGRTAGTCCCAGCCAAGRGCTTTTCGGGTTCCGGCAATTTCATCTGGACCAAGCGGAGAGCCGTGGGCTGCGGATTTGCCAGCYTTGKTGGGCGCGCCATAGCCAATAATCGTCTTACAGGCGATCAGTGTTGGCTTGTCGCTGGTTTGCGCTTGGGCAATCGCTGCTTCAATRGCGTCGGCATCGTGCCCGTCAACGGAAATTGTATTCCAGTTGGCWGCRTCAAAACGCTTAATCTGATCACCGGATTCAGACAGGGTCAAAGGACCATCAATGGAAATGCCATTATCATCGAACAACACAATCAGCTTGCTCAGTTTCAGATGGCCCGCCAGTGAAATGGCTTCATGGCTGATGCCTTCCATAAGRTCACCATCGGATGCCAGCACATAGGTGTAGTGCTCSACCAGAYCRTGRCCAAATTCCTTGCGCARTTTTTTCTCGGCCATCGCCATGCCAACTGCGGTGGAAAGGCCTTGGCCCAGTGGGCCGGTGGTGGTTTCGATACCAGCTGCATGGCCATATTCAGGGTGACCAGCTGTTTTAGAGCCCATCTGGCGGAAATTTTTGATCTCATCCAGGGTCATGTCTTCATAACCAAGCAGATAGAGCAAAGAATAGAGCAACATGGAGCCRTGGCCRGCTGACAGAACAAACCGGTCACGATCAGCCCATTTAGGGTCAACCGGATCAAATTTCATAAATTTGGTAAACAATACCGTGGCGATATCCGCCGTGCCGAGGGGCAGGCCRGGATGTCCGGAGTTTGCGGCTTGAACTGCATCCATGGAAAGCGCGCGAATCGCGTTGGCCATGCGGTTATGTTTTTCGCTGTTGCTCATTGTTGTAATCTCTTTATCGCGTTTTTGTCGCGGTGATGGCTTTTGGAATGAGGGTTGAGGTGAATGAACGTTGCATATTGACCGTAAGAATCATATTTCCACCGCTCTTCGAAGAAGAAGAATTTTCACCTCGAGGGTTGCCTGATCTGAAAAGCCGCCCAACTTATACATCACAATGGGTCCGATCAGGCCGCAGCCAGATACAGTCATTTGCGGGCGCACACATAACATCTGGCTGTAATGAGTCAATTGGCGAAAGCAAAAGCGCGCCTGAAACTCTCATCCCGGATGGGTCCATAAGCAGTGGTTGGATCGACCATTTTTGTTACAAAACGCCAATTCCAGCACCGCATAATGAAATTCTGACAAGCCATTGGGAAAAAAGGCCTTGTGCAACTCCACCTGCTTGGGCAATTATTTAAATTATCCATCGTGCCAGCTTTCGGATTTTTGCCGGGACAATGCATGGTAAATAACAAAAACTTGTTTTAATCTCTTTGCGATGCCGACGTTTTGGGTCGACATTATAGGACTGAACACAGCCAGATCGCTCTATGAAGACAGCTGATAACAAAGATAATGCCCCGCAAAGTGATGTTGAAAAATCACTGGAAGGCTTGACGCACGCTGTATCGCTGCTGCGTGAGGCTGTGGATTATCGTATCAAGCTGGATGCCAATCARGGAGATTTGCGCACAGAATTCAACCGCGCCAATGAYGAGCGCAARCGGTTGGCTGCGCGYCTTGATCAGGCGGAGGGGCGGGTGCAAACCACGCAACAAATAACCAAAGATGTGTCAACACGGCTGGGGGATGCCATGGAAGTCATCCGCACTGTGCTGGAAAATCAGGCACGATAGGGCGGTTCATGGCGCAGGTAACAGTTTTAATTAACGGCAAGAATTATCGCATGGCCTGTGAAGACGGGCAGGAAGAGCATTTGCAGGGGCTGGCACGTAATTTTGATGCTACTATCCGCCAGTTACACGCTTCCTTTGGCGAAATTGGTGACCAACGCTTGACCGTTATGGCGGGCGTCATGGCRCTTGATGAAGTGTCTGARTTGAAAACCAAGGTTGCCATTTTGGAGCAGGATTTGGCAACTGTGCGCGGTACCCGCGAAGCAGCACTGGCACGCATTCAGCAAAATGAAAGCGCGATGACGCAGCAAATTGATACTGCGACACAGCTTATTACCGAATTAGCTGATCGGCTCGGTACCCACTAAACATCAAATTTTATTTTAGTGGGCGGATTTTAGTGCGTGGCTGCGCGGCCACCAAAAATGGCGCTGCCAACCCGCACATGGGTCGCGCCTTGCATGATGGCCATATCGTAATCTGCACTCATGCCCATGGAAAGTTGAGTAAGACCTGCTTCCAGCGCGAGTTTCCGCAACAAGGCAAAATGGGGTGCCGCCACCTGATCAGCAGGCGGAATGCACATCAAGCCGATTACGTTCAAGCCGATATCGTCAATACATTGGTGCACAAAGGCAATTGTTTCGGATGGGCTTAAGCCTGCCTTTTGCGGCTCATCACCAGTGTTAACTTGCACATAAACCGCTCTGCTCACGCCCTGCCGCTGCATTTCCTTTTTAAGGGCGCGGGCAATTTTCTCGCGGTCCACAGTTTCAATCACATCAAACAGTGCTACGGCATCAGCCGCCTTGTTGGATTGCAGCGGGCCGATGAGGTGCAATTCGGTATCGGGGTATTTTTCTTTTAATTCAGGCCATTTGCCCTGCGCTTCCTGAACCCGGTTTTCGCCAAAAACCCGGTGACCGTGCTTCAAAACCGGCTCAACGGCATCTGCATCAAAGGTTTTGGACACCACGACCAACTCTACATTATCGGCTGTTCGGTTGTAGCGCCGCTTAGCCTCSGTGATGTCCGCTTTGACCTGCGCYAGGTTTTCCAGCGTTGTWGCRGGATCGGGTGTTGGGGAAGGTTGCCAAGCCATATTTTA
This sequence comes from Hyphomicrobiales bacterium, assembly GCA_002746425.1. Taxonomy (GTDB): domain Bacteria; phylum Pseudomonadota; class Alphaproteobacteria; order Rhizobiales. Next base: position 41,302 of record NVXB01000020.1, read on the forward strand.
CCTTTAGTYCGTTTGTTTTTGCRGTTTTGCTCTGGTGGTCTTTTATTGCAGTTGACCGTTGCTGTCATTTCTGGTGTTTGTCTCGACAAATTCCAAGTTRAAACGTCACACATAATCGAGCCAAAACATATGAGTTCCGCGAAGGTACACAGYGAGCGCTATAATCCACAAATCGTGGAGCCCAATTGGAGRCAGGTTTGGGACGMCCAAAACCTGTTCAAAACCGATAATGCTGATCCGCGCGAAAAATACTATGTGCTGGAGATGTTTCCTTATCCATCAGGCCGCATTCATGTCGGCCATGTGCGCAATTATGCCATGGGCGATGTGGTTGCAAGGTACAAACGTGCCAAGGGCTTTAATGTGCTGCATCCTATGGGTTGGGATGCCTTTGGGATGCCCGCAGAAAACGCTGCTATTAAGAACAAGGTGCATCCGCGCGATTGGACCTATRACAAYATTGCRGCGATGCGCAAACAGCTGAAATCCATTGGCTTATCGCTGGATTGGGATCGGGAATTTGCGACCTGTGATGTGGCTTATTACCATCAGCAGCAAAAACTGTTTCTGGATTTTGTCGAGCAGGGCATTGCCTACCGGCGCAAATCAAAGGTCAATTGGGACCCGGTTGATATGACTGTGCTTGCCAATGAGCAGGTCATTGACGGTAAGGGTTGGCGCTCGGGCGCCGATGTTGAGCAGCGTGAATTGACGCAGTGGTTTTTCAAAATTACCGATTATTCCGAAAGTCTTTTGGAAGGGTTGGAAGGTTTGGAGCGTTGGCCCGAAAAAGTTCGCCTGATGCAGAAAAACTGGATTGGCCGCTCTGAAGGCATGGCTTTGCGCTTTGAGTTTGATGGTGCGCCGCGTGATCCCCTGACGGTTTTCACTACCCGTCCTGATACGCTGTTCGGTGCCAGCTTTATGGCGCTGTCGCCGGATCATCCGCTGACAACAGAATTGGCCAAGAGCAACAGCGAGTTAGTTGATTTTGTAACGGAGTGCCACCGTCAGGGTACCAGTGTTGTGGCTGTCGAAACCGCAGAGAAGAAGGGTTTTGACACCGGACTGCGGGTCAAACATCCGTTGGAAGATCGGTTGTTACCGGTCTATGTCGCCAATTTTGTGCTGATGGATTACGGCACTGGCGCTATTTTTGGTTGCCCGGCGCATGATCAGCGCGATCTGGATTTTGCCAATAAATATGGCCTGTCGGTTACGCCGGTTGTTTTGCCAAAGGATGCAGATCCCGCGAGTTTTAAAGTGTTTGAAGAGGCTTATACCGGTCCCGGCACGATCTTCAATTCTGATTTCCTGAATGGTATGTCGATTGCTGATGCCAAAGAAAAAATGGCGCAGCTTATGGAAAACCGTGAACTTGCGGGTGCGCCACAAGGGGAGCGTCAGGTCAATTACCGGCTACGTGACTGGGGCATTTCGCGCCAGCGCTATTGGGGTTGTCCCATTCCGATGATCCATTGTGATGATTGCGGCACGGTGCCGGTTCCGCAAGATCAGCTGCCTGTTGAACTGCCTGCTGACATCGATTTGGAAACTCAGGGCAATCCGCTGGATCACCACCCAAGTTGGAAACATGTTGATTGCCCAAAATGTGGCAAAGCGGCGCGCCGTGAAACCGATACGATGGACACATTCGTGGATTCATCTTGGTATTATGCACGCTTCACCGCGCCCCATGCGGATACGCCAACCGATAAGGACGCGGCCAATGGCTGGTTGCCGGTCAATCAGTATATTGGCGGTGTTGAGCATGCGATTTTGCATCTGCTGTATTCGCGGTTTTTCTCCCGTGCCATGAGCCAATGCGGCCATATGGCGATTGAAGAGCCGTTTGAGGGTCTGTTTACGCAGGGCATGGTGATCCATGAAGCCTATCATGACGGCGATAAACGTGAATGGTTTGCCCCCAATGAGCTGCGCATTGAGGGGGAGGGTAAAGACCGAAAAGCCTTTTTGCTTGAAGGCGGCCGGGAAGTTCATATCGGCAAAATYGAGAARATGTCGAARTCAAAACGCAAYACCATTGATCCCGATGACATCATCAAAACCTATGGCGCSGATACGGCGCGCTGGTTCATGCTGTCAGATTCGCCGCCCGAACGCGATGTGATCTGGACTGAAGCCGGTGTTGAAGGTGCRCAYCGGTTCGTGCAGCGCATTTGGCGCATGGTGCAGGAAATCGCGGCTCTGGAAASCGGYRAAAGCGCGCCTGAYCAYGMTTTGACCGCCAAAGCCCACAAGACACTGGCTGGCATTGAGCASGATATTGAGGGTCTGCGCTTTAACCGCGCYATTGCCGCTATTTATGAGCTGACCAATGAYATTTCKGCGCTGATCACCAAATCAGACGCCGCTGATCTGGGTGCTATTCGCGGTGCCTTTGAAATGATGYTGCATGCCTTTGCGCCGATGATGCCGCATCTGGCRGAAGARTGCTGGTCTCACCTTGGACATACGGATTTGCTCGCTAGCCGCCCTTGGCCCGAGATTGATGAGGCGCTGCTTGTYGAGGATAGCGTCACATTRCCAGTTCAGATYAACGGCAAACGCCGCGAYGAGATTGTTTTGCCCGCAGATGCAACGCGAGAAGCCATTGAGGCGGCYGTWTTRGCCATGCCCGTGGTGCAAAAGGCRCTGGATGGYGGCACCCCGCGCAAGCTGATTGTCGTGCCTGGCCGTATCGTGAATGTGGTTGTTTGATTAACTTATTGGTGCAATTGTGCGCCTGTTGCTATGATGYTTACGYTATGTCGTTTGACACTCGTGAGAGCTGACCCAAAATGTGGATCGTCCAGATGCTGAAATCGCCAATCTATGCTGTGCTTGCCYTGGGGCTGTTTCTGGCTGGGTGTAAYATGCATCCGGTTTACGGCCCAAATGGCGGTTATGGCATTGATCACGTGACGCAGGAGCTGGCGGCTATTGATGTGGACAAGGCCCCGGATCGGATCACGCTGGAAATGCGTAACCGTTTGATTTTCAAATTCAATCGTGGYCGYAGCGTTACTGATAAACGTTACAARTTRAGCTAYACTCTGGCGCAATCTGATGATGCGGTTGTGATTGGCGCGCGCACMGGTGCACCATCTTCCTATCGGCTATCGGCCGTTGTGCGTTATCAGCTGGTTGATCTGCAAACYGGCGATCAGATCACGGCCGGAACGGTTCGYGTCAGCTCTTCCTATGATCGCTCATCCCARAGCTTTGCCAATATTCGCGCCCGCCGGGATGCGGAAAACCGYGCTGCAACAACGGCAGCAGATGAAATYACCGCCCGCCTTTCGACTTACTTTACAACCAATCGCCAGTAATGGCCGTTCTGCAACGCGGCGCGCTTAACAACTATCTCAAGCAGCCCGATGGTGCTTTYCGYCTRATTTTAATTTTCGGGCCRGATCGCGGTCTKGTCTCCGARCGCGCCAGTACARTATTGGCYGGTYTGCARGCRATGACYGGCACWGACGCYGATGATGCRTTTTCGATGATTCGYCTAACCGCAGAAGATCTCAACACAGATCCTGGCCGTCTTTCCAGCGAAGCCTACACAATTTCACTTTTTGGTGGTGCCCGTTTGGTGCACGTAAAAGGCCATGGTGGGCGCAATTTACCTCAGCAAATAACCCCTCTTTTGGCAAARCCTTCTGAAGATGCCTACATTGTTGTGGAAGCGGGTGATCTGAAAAARGGCACCGCATTGCGCAAGGCCGTGGAAAAGAGCAGCGCTGCTGTTGCCATTCCYTGCTATGCCGATGATGCAGGCAGTCTCAACGATCTTATTAATGATGAAATGGCCAAGGCCGGGCTTTCCATCACCCGTGATGCCCGCCAGCGCTTATTGAGCCAGCTTGGCGGTGATCGGCTTGCCAGCCGTGGTGAGATCGAGAAACTATGCCTGTTTGCCGCCAATTCCGGTGAGATTGTCGAAGAAGATGTCATCGCCCTATCGGGAGATGGCTCGACCTTGTCCTCAGATGCTCTTAGCGATGCAGCCGCGCTGGGGAATTTGGCTGGATTGATCGATGCATTGGCGCGCATGGATACCGGTGTTCTRAGCCCMGGCGGTGCTGGYCCGCARATATTACGGCATTTCCAGATGCTCCACAAAGCCAGAATTATGATTGAGAACGGTGTGCCCGTTGGTCAGGTTGTTGACCGTATGACGCCGCCGATATTTTTTAAGCGCAAAGATGCGGTGCGYAAGCAATTGAGCTTATGGTCCGTTAGCAAGCTGGAGCGCGCGCTGGATTTRYTGTCTGATGCCGTGCTGAAAAGCCGTCAGCAACAGCATTTGGCAAGCGCCCATTTGGGCGATGCGCTGGTGCGTATTGCCGGAAACGCCACACGGCGTTGATATCAACGCCCTAGCTTCAAGCTTCGGGGGTCAAGCTTCAGGCCCCAAGCTGATAGAACAAAACTCTAACAAGTTTTAGAATTTTGGACGCAGCAATGTCGAAATTGTCCGGGGCCTAGTGTAGGCTGCAATCCATACGCAACAAAGAATAGTGGTTCTATGACATTCGATCAGATGTTTTTGTTTGGCCTGTTTGGTGCCGTGTTTGCCATGCTTTTATGGGGCAGATACCGCTATGATCTGGTCGCCTTCACGGCCCTGATATTGGCCTTGGTGGTGGGTGTTGTGCCCTATGACATGGCTTTTTCCGGTTTTGGCCACCCTGCAACCATGATTGTTGCTCTTGTGCTTGTTGTYTCKCGCGGGCTTATCAATTCAGGYGCCATTGATATTATCACCCGGCGCTTGCTTGCGCAGGAYCGGCCCGTTGCRCAGCATATTGGTCTGATTGGTGTCGTGGGCGGTGTGYTATCRGCYTTTATCAAYAATGTGGCCGCGYTGGCGCTGCTGATGCCGGTCGATATGCAAGCTGCCAGCAAGGTAAAACGCCGCGTGGCGGTTACGCTTATGCCGCTTGCTTTTGCCACTATTTTGGGCGGCATGATCACGCTCATTGGTACACCGCCAAACATTATTATTGCCGCCTACCGTGAARCTATTACGGGYACGCCTTTCGGGATGTTTGATTTWGCGCCCGTTGGCCTTGCCTGCTCTGTGGCAGGTATTGCCTTTATCGCCCTTATTGGCTGGCGGTTTATCCCCATGGATGATGMCCAARAAGAYGTCGTGGATGCCATGGCCTCGCTTGAGGGCTATATTGCCGAGCTGGTGGTKGGCGAAGATAGCCCTGCCATTGGCGAAATTGTGCGCGATCTGGATGAAGTGGCTGAAGAGGCTGATGTCATCATGCTGGGTCTGGTRCGTAATGGGCGGCGTATGCCCGGMCAAGCCCGTACCAACCAAATTAGAACCAAYGATGTGYTGGTGGTGGAAGCAACGCCAGATGCGATTGATCGGTTTCGCTCCGCGCTCAAACTRTCGTTTATTGGTGAGGCGCGCCATGARCAGGCCGCAGCYGAAGGCATGGCCTTGATGGAAGTTGTGGTGCCWGRTGACAGCCGCATGGTTGGYCGYTCTGCCAATGATTTRAAATTGCTCTACCGCCACAACACCACTYTGCTTGGGGTGTCGCGCAAGGGCAGACATTTCCGCGACCGTATTCGCCGGCTGACAATTGAGAGCGGTGATGTGCTGTTATTGCTAAGCGCATCTGAGCAATTGCCTGTTGTTGCCAGCTGGCTGGGTGTGCTGCCGCTAAAAGAGCGCGGGCTTAATGTGACCCAACATCGCCGCGCCGGAATGGCGGTTGGCCTGTTTCTCGCGGCCATTATACTGGCATCATTCGGGGTACTTAATTTGGCAGTGGCGCTGGCCGTTGTAGTTATTCTCTACACCTTGCTGAAAATTGTTCCGATTTCATCGATTTACGATCATATTGAATGGCCGGTTATTGTGCTGTTGGGTTCGATGATTCCGCTTGGCTCAGCGCTGGAATCCTCAGGCGGAACCGAAATCATTGCCAGCGGCATTCTCTCCGCAACGGCGGGTTATGCCGTGCCGGTGGTGCTGACGGTCTTGATGATTGTCACCATGACGCTATCAGATTTGTTGAACAATACCGCTACGGCGGTCATTGCTGCGCCCATTGCGGTTAATGTTGCCAACACGCTGGGGGTCAATCCTGATGCATTTTTGATGGGCGTTGCTGTGGCCGCATCTTGCGCCTTCCTGACGCCRATCGGRCACAAGAATAACACTTTGATTATGGGCCCCGGCGGCTATCGYTTTGGCGATTAYTGGCGCATGGGCCTGCCGCTGGAAATCATTGTTATTGTTGTCAGCGTGCCGACGATATTGTGGGTTTGGCCGCTTTAACGCCGAAATAGTTTTGAGAAAAAYCCGCGYTTTGGTTCTGGYTCRAYCCAGATMGGCCCKGGCGGCATGGGTGCCAATATGCCCTCAYTATCAGGATTGGGYGCAGGCAGGGCAGCSGTAGATGCGTTGTTGCTGGCTTGCGTAAAGACTGTTGTGGGCTGYGGATTTGTGCGAACGCTCATAGCAACCGGCAGCGGCGCTTTGGCSAAAATGGGCGTTTGTGGCACRTAGGTTTCGCCGCGMTGTTTTGCATAGGCCATCGCAATTGATTGTGGCATTGCGTARGCCGGGCATTCCKCATCAGCAATAAARGGTTGGCCATCTGTCGCGACCACGTTGAAGAGGTATTTCTTCTCACAAACATTGATTTGCGGYGGGCGTTTTAGCGCTTCGAAATGGTCAGAACCTTGTTTCAGCATGCGCCAGAATTTAATATGCTTGTCATTGGCGTGGCGTTTCAGGTTTTTGTCGGTCATGCGGAATGGAAAAGCCTGGACCTGAAAGCTTGGTGCGCCAGCGTTAAAACTTTCTCTGGCGAGCTGGTAAATCTCTTCAATCTTATCGTCTTCCATGGMRTARCARCCASSCGAMGARCAAGMRCCRTGSACCATYARGTKYGAGCCGGTSCGYYYRTGKGCSYKATCAAASSYGTTSGGAWARCCYAWATTRAARGMSAGATAATAGYTKSWYYWSGGRTTCATYWRRCCCKGMSTGAYSGKRTAAAAACCTTCCGGTGCCTGGCGGTCGCCTTCTTTGATTTTGGGGCCTAATTTGCCGGAATAAGCGCAGATATCATATTTTTTGAACAGGGCGTATTTGCCATCGACCTTGCGCTTTTTCCAAACTTCCAGTTTGGCYTCTTCCTTGAAAATACGGACCACCATGGGCGCTCCGGGTTTCATTTTGAGGGTTTCCAGCCGATTTTTTGTTGAATTTGAAAGCTGTTTGAGATGGCGCTCGTTAAATTCAATGCTTGGATTGCAGGCGGCAAGCACCAGCGCAGAAACCCCAATCATCGCTGCGCGACCAAAAGTTTTGCCAAAACAAATGTTGGTTTTTTTCAATGATAAACGGGAATGGGGCGTGGTTACCAAGGATTAGCCACCTGAAATTGGATGAATAAAAATTGTGTTGTTACTCTAAAATCGCACAATAGGGTTGATATGAGGTTAGCACAAATCACGGTTTTGCGAGTTGCCAGCAGAGAATCTCATCACGCCTGAAATGAGGCGACTTCGGCTAAAATGGGTAAAATCAGCTGCTTGCTTGGTCTTCTATGGCCTCGATCATGCTGCSRTTGATCATGATATCCAAACATTCTGTGACGCGCTGGGTCCAAACTTCATTGCGGCGCAAATGATCGGGAAAAATTTCTGAAACCGTGTGCAAGGCAGTCACAAGTGAAGGTGCGCTCTTATCCGTTGCTTCTATGAGGGCGGTGATTTTCTCTTCGCGTGGATCACGCAGTGCATATTGGCTGCCATCATCGCTRCGGCCCARACAATAGCGCATCCARGCTGCRSTSGCGAAGGCAAAAGGTGTGATRTCTTGWSCKYGYTCSARTGCYTCCAGYRCCGGTTCAATAATGCGTTGGGGCAGTTTTTCACTGCCATCCATGGCGATTTGATAGGTTTCATGGGCGATGGCAGGGTTGCGAAAACGCTGGACCAGATCATTGGCATAGGCATCGACATCAAATCCGGGCAARKGATCGAGRGTTTTTGCYGCCGCTTTAAGATGACGTTCAACCAATTGGGCCAAAGCCGGGTTGGCCATGCAATCGCGTACATATTTATGCCCGCTGACATGRCCAGCATAGGCCAGCATGGAATGYGCRCCGTTGAGCATGCGCAGTTTCATCTGTTCRTAGGGCGCGACATCATCAACAAAAATGGCACCRCCYGCTTCCCAATAAKGTCGTCCKTGCGGRAAATTATYYTCAATCACCCATTGGCTAAATGCTTCTGTTTCCACGGCGGCCAAATCAATACAGCCGGTCAGCTTTTCCGCATCATCCAARGTSGTTTGYGTSGACGCYGGGGTWATGCGGTCGACCATGGTGGAGGGAAAGGCCACATTGTCMGCAATCCATTTGCCCAAGTYTGGRTCGATGCGATTRGCAAAATCGCAAACGGCGGCTTTTAGCAAAATGCCGTTTTGCGGTAAATTATCGCAGCACAGCACKGTAAAGGGYKCSATGCCCTGATCYCGGCGCTGCTTTAGMGATTTTACCAARTGYCCGATCACGCCTGTTGGYGCCTCTGGRTCRRYYAGATCAGCSGCGATGGCCGGGTGATTGGGATCAACACCTCCATTGATCCGATCCATCCCATAGGCTTTTTCGGTTACCGTCAGACTGACTACCTTTATCGCGGGATTGTTCACTGTTTGCGTAACAGTATCGGAGTTCAGTGAAGGGGRGATGAACCCATACATACTGCCGATAATGCGMGCTTTTGTGCCTTCAATGCTGCGCTGCAACARCGTATATAAACCATTTTGCCGGGTAAGTATATCYGTCGTGGCGGTGCTGCGAAGRCTGACACCAATGATGCGCCAATCGCCTGGTTTTTGGCTCAGCGCGGCATCGGTATAGACCGCCTGATGGGCCCGGTGAAAAGCYCCAACGCCAAAATGAACGATGCCTRCRCCATATTGCTCAGGCTCATAATYTGGYTTTTGTACCGATGTATTTACCCGGCTTATTGTTGTCAAACGCTCATGCATCAAAGCTGGTTCCAGCATGAGACAGCGCCGTTATAACGCCGCGCAATTCCGCCAACCCGCGAAGCCTGCCAATAGCTGGATATCCTGGCTGGGTATCGCGGTTCTGATCATCCAAAATGCTCTGCCCATGGTCCGGCCGCATTGGAATGGAGGCATCTGCACGGCCAATTGCGCGGCGCTTCGCCTCTTGCTTCAACACTGCAGCAATCAAGGCAACCATGTCTGTATCGCCCGCTAAATGCTCGGCTTCATAGAAGGAACCGCGGATATCAGCGCTTTCCCGCTTTACATTGCGCAGGTGGAGAAAATGAACGTGATCACCCAAGCGGTCCATCATGCCAGGTAAATCATTATCAGGGCGGGCACCCAAAGAACCAGCGCATAATGTTATTCCATTAGCCGGTAAATCAACGGCGGATACCAATTGCTTATAATCAGCTTCGGTCGAGACAACACGCGGCAAACCAAGCATGCCAAATGGTGGATCATCGGGATGGCAGCACATCCGTATCCCCAGCTCCTGCGCGACAGGAATAACCTCTTCAAGAAAGGCAAAAAGGTGCGCGCGCAATTGCTCAACAGATATTCCATCATACTCAGCCAGATGTTGCCGTACATCGTCCAGCGTAAAATGCTCCGCGGCGCCAGGCAGGCCAAACACCACATTTTTGGCCAGCGCCTGCTGCGCATTTTCGTCAAGCCTTGCAAATCGTTTGCCGGCTTCATTAACGATTTCTGATGTGTAATCCGCCGCAGCATTCTTGCGCTTGAGTATGTAAATATCAAATGCCGCAAAGTCAGGATAATCAAAACGCATACACGTCGCCCCAACCCCCGTCCTCCACGTCAAATCTGTGCGCGTCCAGTCAAGCACTGGCATGAAATTATAGCACACAACATGGACACCAGCCTCGGCCAGATTTATTAAGCTGGCTTTGTAATTACCTATATGTTCGCGCCATTCGCCCTTTTGTTTTTTGATATCTTCCGACACAGGCAGGCTCTCAACCACATCCCAGTGCAAGCCGGAGTGCGAACCATCTTCAGTCGTTGCAATAGCCCGCTTGCG
>NVXB01000021.1 GCA_002746425.1 Hyphomicrobiales bacterium
GGGCATTTGCCAGGGCGATCCCAGCGCGTTGATTTTGATCACCGAAGACCATATCGATGGATCGGGCTTTGATTGCACCCTGTCCAATTTCACGCCCGCWGGCACCGGGCTTGCGACCTATGACGGCGTTTGCACAATCRATGGCACTGCGATGAACGGYTTGCTGACGTTTGAYCTRGGAAATTATRCAGATCATTATGAAGTTTCACTTCCCGGCAGCTCTGATTGGCTRGCRCTGTACCCYTGCTCTCCGGCTAAAAAATAATCTGCATCAACCRATTTTCTACSAATTCTAYTATTAGCSATTCGCGTTGCTTACGCAGATACAGCCAYCGGGTAMACGCATCRGGTACACGCATCGGGCCAAGGYACGTTAAATTGACGGGRAGYTGCCTAAAATGTTCAAAAAAGCCGAAAACTCAATCAACATACTAAAAGCTTGTTGGCGCGTGTTAATGCTCGACAAGGAATTGCTGRTCTTTCCCATTTTGTCTTTGCTTGCACTTGGAACAGTATTGGCCAGCATCGCTCTGCCTATCTTTGCCGGCGGGGACATAGAAGGCACCTTTGCCGCCATCACATCAGACCCGGAATACTTTGAAAACCCGATCTTTTATGTTGCTGGCTTCGCCATTTATTTCGCGCTCTATTTCATCATAATCTTTTTCAACGCTGCTCTCATTGCATGCGTTAAAATTCGCTTTGCCGGTGGCGACCCAACCGTCATGGACGGCATTCGCGCATCTGTTGCCAATTTGCCAAAAATCTTCTTTTGGGCACTGTTTACAGCCACCATTGGATTTATCCTCAATCAATTGGGAAACAAAAGCAGCGGGATTATGAAATTCGTCATTGGCCTCGTGGGCGCTGGCTGGTCGATTGCAAGCTTTTTTGCCATTCCAATTATTGTCTCTGAAAAAGTTGGCCCGATAACTGCCGTTAAGCGCTCTGTTGCCATCATCCGCAAAACCTGGGGTGAAGCGCTGATTGCTGAAGTTGGCCTATCTGCGCTGTTTGGCATGTTTGGGTTTGCCATTGTCTTACTAATATTTGCCTCAGTAATAGTTTTTGAAATTTCAGTGGTTTTGGGCGCAGCCCTCATCTTCATCTTAGTATCTGCGCTCATTTTGCTGATACTTGTGCTGACCACGCTCAGCACAATTTTAAAAGCCGCACTCTATGTCTATGCAATTGATGGCAAAATTCCTGATCAATTTGACGACGACATGATTACGGGTGCATTTCCAGTAGAACAGGCTTCCAAATAGATCACCCAATAACCAGCAATACAGATCAGCCATTGCCAGACAAAAAGGTGTTTATGAAAATGATCCAAATGATATTGGCAATGCTACTTGCCCTTTTCAGCTCATCCCTCGCCATGGCCAGTGATAGCATTGTGGAGATTTCTGCCGTATTGGACTTTTCATCGCCCGATGAGGCCGCAGCAAATACATTTTTTGAAAAACTGCACGCAAACTCTGGAAAGGCGATATGGCTAAATCTGGAGATCATTCCGCACCAGCCATTTTCTCCTTTAATCAAAACGGAAAATGAGGGCTCAAAGAAGAATGTCGCCAGAATTTTGGATGGACAATCGGGCTATGTCTTACGAGAGAAAGCACGAGATTCTATGCCCAGGAACCGTGGTGATATCGTATGCGGCTCAGGTAAATTTGGCGGTGTAGATAATTACGATCAAGATTTTGAGCTTACATTCAATCACCCAATCCATTTTCATTCGCCAACGACGATTATCATCGGCAACCGCCAATCCTATCCGTTTCATTCAATCATCTGCGGTGTGGAAGATTACACGAGGCAAGAACTTACGCATCTGCATATCAAAGGCGCGTTTGTCGTGATGTCTGCAACCATTCCAACAGCTCAGGAAATAACCCTATTTCCCTATAACCCATGATTTTGAGGCGCTGACCTAACCAGCACATTCCAGATCTTGATCAAAGGCCACATATTGCGCCGCGCTTCTGGCATCCATCGGGCGGCTAAAATAAAAGCCCTGATATTGTCTGCAGCCGATGCTTTCCAGCATTTGCAATTGGGGCTCAGTTTCAACCCCCTCAACAATGCAATCAATTTTCAAATTGCAGCACAAATCCACAATCGATTTCACAATGTCCATTGAGGCCTGATCGGTTTCAATATCCATGATGAAGGATCTGTCGATTTTCAAACGGTCCAGTGGCAATTGGCGCACGTAGCTCAAGCTGGAATAGCCTGTGCCAAAATCATCCAGCGCAATTTGGGCCCCTGCTTCGCGCAACAGTTTTAGAGACTGATTAGCACGGCTGAAATCCTGCATCACGGCGGTTTCTGTGATCTCGAAAACCAGCCGGCTCGTTGGCAAGGGCGAGGCATCAACAAGGGCCAATATGGACTGTATGGTTTCCGTTGAACAAAGCTCATAGGCCGACAGGTTGAAGGACAAATACTTGTCTTCAGGCCATGCTGCCGCCGCATCCACTGCCTTTTGCAACAACACAAGTGTCAGCTTGCTGATAATACCCATTTGCTCTGCGGAGCGGATAAACAACTCTGGTGAAACTTTGCCCAAAACCGGATTATGCCAGCGGGCCAAAGCTTCAAAACCCTTTGTTTCGCCCTGAGCATGATCGACAATGGGTTGAAAGACCACCGACAATTCATTGTCCAAATCGGCCTCGCGCAAGCGCTGAGCGATCATTGAAACTTCCTTGAGAATCGTCTCATGCTCTATGGAATAAACGCCCACATGGCCTTTATTATTTTGCTTGGTATAGTAAAGAGCATAATCTGCGCGCTCATACAGGGTTTGCGCATTGCGGCTGGCATCGGGGAAACGTGCAAGGCCAATGGTTGCCGATATCGTGGCGCTGCCATCATCAAAATCAAACGATTCGCTCATCGCATCAACAATGCGATCACAAGCGGATTCCGCCTCCAGATTGGTGCCGGGATGCGGCAAAATGATTGCAAATTCATCGCCGCCCAGCCGAGCCAAAAACCCGTCATCGGGCATGACGGCCTGCATGCGCCGGGCAACTTCAATAAGCAGCCGGTCACCGGCCGCATGGCCAAAAATATCATTGATAGGTTTAAAGCCATCCAAATCCAGCAAACCAAGAACAAAATCTTCGCCGGTTCTTGTGCGCTCCTCGAGAGTTTCCTCGAGCTTTTCAAAGAAACAGCGCCTGTTTGGCAAACCGGTCAAACTATCCTCAGCAGCCAGACGGCGGTTTTCCCGGTTTAGAACCAGCAATGTGTTCTTCTGCTCATCCAGCGCTCGTTGCTTTTCAACACTATTTCGAAATTCTGTGTTGGAGCGTAGTAAGACCAGACCCATCGCCCCAGAAACAAGCAGAATGTTGACTGCAATCGCGCGATATACCATTTCTGGCTGGCTCAAAAGATACATCACCGATGGAATCGCAACCAACACAAATATCAAGGATGCAACCTGACGAAGTGGCATCAAGCAAGTAATCACGGCAATCATATTCAAGCCGATGAACAAGGTGACATGGCCCTTTGTAAAGGCGTCACCATAGCTAAACAGGGCTATGGCCCAGGCTGTCATGGCCGCACCAAGAATGATCCCAAGGACAATTGTTAGTCTGAGTTGTCTGCGCACAATATCAATTGAGGGGCGGCGTTTACCGCGCGAAAACGCCATCCGCAGGGTTCTCACGACTCCAATGACGCAAAAAAATGCGGGGAACCCAATTGTAAGAAACTTCGGCGCCAGCCCATAATGGACATAGGACAGCGTGAGAGTGTTCACGATAACAATAGCATATAGCAGCGGTATTTGCTGCGAGAGCGCAGAAAATTGTGCAAGTGCAAGTTCTTTACTGTCACCAGAAGAATCTATGAAACGCCGAATACCAAACACAAATCGCCTACCATCTTGAATAACCCTACGTCATTCTATCTAGAGATTTGTTTTTAAAACTTTATGAATTGGTGGTTGCATATCGCATGAAAATTCGGTTTATCAGCGAGAATTGTTTGCGTTATTCTTACCGCTTTCTTTGGTTTCTTAAAATTTGCTATGAACCAAATGCGGCAAGCAGGTTGTTTTAGGACGCTTTCATGATTTTGAAACCGTCAATTTCGCGGTAGAGCGGTAGGTTTTCCCAGCGATCATTGTCGTGCAGGATGATCAACTTACTCAAATCGCCATCAATCTCATCGTTGATACGGTCGATGGTTTTGAGCTGCTCCCACACACTGCCAACGCCAAAAGCCAGTGGCACATAGACGCCGTCGGCTTTGCCATCGTGTTTGTGACCGCACAGATTAGTGGCGGCGTAAACACAATCGCCAGAGACAACCAAGCGGCCGCGCGCGCTTTCCAAAATAACAAATTGCTGGCCCAGCGTGTGCCCCTCGCCGGTGCGCACATGAAGACCGGGCAGCAGATTATCCTTATCGCCATCGATCAAGGTCAGACGATGCTCGACAGAGGCGGTAAAACCTGCGCGCAAATCATCGGGGTTGATGGCCATGGTCAAAAACCCAAATTGCGGCGGTAATGCCATGGCTTCCATCCAGCTCAGCCACTCACGCTTTTGGATATAAATTTGCGCGTTGGGGAATTTATAGACCGAGCCCATATGATCGAAATGCGCGTGGGAGAGCACAATATCTGTCACGTCTTCGGGTTTGACATCAAATTCTTCGAGCATGCGCAGCGGGGATATCCAATAAGGAATGCCAAAGCTTTCGCTCATCTCCCCGCCAAGACCCTCTTTCATGAAACCAGTATCAACCAGCACGATGCGATCACCGCTTCTGGCCAACACGAAGGAAAATGGCAGATCGATCAGCCCGGCCTCATGAGTGCCTTGCACCAAGCTAGCGATTGGTTGATCTTTCGAGCGGGCAAATTCTATAACGTGAACGTCCCAATTATTATTGCTCATTTTCAATTCCCCTCAATTCGTCAGCTTTCAGCCAGCACACGGCCCAGACTGGACAGGCC
The DNA here is from genome assembly GCA_002746425.1 of Hyphomicrobiales bacterium. Classification (GTDB taxonomy): domain Bacteria; phylum Pseudomonadota; class Alphaproteobacteria; order Rhizobiales. The sequence continues at coordinate 4,985 of NVXB01000021.1, forward strand.
CACTGCCAACACCAGAATGGCACCCTGGAAGATATATTGCGAATAGGTTGGCGCGCCAAAAATATTCAGCCCGTTAAAGCCAAAGGCAATAATCAACACCCCGATAAAAGTGCCAAAAACATGAAACTCACCATCGCGCAGTGTAGCTGAACCCAGGAACACCGCTGCAAAGGCGGTGAGCAGATAGCTATCCGCCGCACTGGTGGTGCCAGAGCCTAGGCGCGAGGCCAGCAAAACACCGGTCAACGAGGCACAAGCGCCAGATAGGGCAAGGCCAAAAATCTTGATATTATCGACATTAATGCCCGACAGACGCGCTGCCGCTGGGTTGCCGCCCACCGCCTGAATGGCCTGGCCAATCGAGGTGCGCTCAACAAGAATCCAAAGCAGCACCATAACCGCCAGCATGATAATAATATTATGTGGAACACCATGAAAACGGCCCAGCGAAATTTCCTTAAAAACTTCGGGAACGCCGGCAACAATCGGCACACCAGCTGAATAGGCAAAGTTCAAGCCGACAACAATGGTACCAACGCCAAGGGTCGCGATCACGGAATTAACCCGTGCTTTGGTCACAATGAGCCCGTTGACGACACCAATCAGCGCGCCAACTGCAACGACAATAATAATGGCCAGGAAAATAGGAATATGGTTTTGCACAATCAGCCCGGTCACCAACACACCCGCCAGGGAAGCGTTAAAGCCGACCGATAAATCCAGCTCGCCCACAATAACAGCCATGGTTAAACCACCGGCAATGATCATGGCCAAGGATGCCTGATTGAGCACATTGGTGAAATTCGACACGCTAGGGAATGCCCGCGGCGACAGCACCGAGAAAATCAACAGCATAACGCCAAGGCCAACAATCGTGCCGTAACGCGCCATGGCACCGAGCAAAATTTTACTGCCGCGATTTTTGATAGGGGGTAGTGATTGATCGTCTGTATCAGTCATGGTTTTCAATTTATTCTTTCTTCAATTCAGTATTCAGGCATCAATTCAATATTCAAGCACATTTTTGGGGTGGCATATCTTGGGAGGGAGATAGGCCTCAGGCAGTTTTTGCTAAATCCTGGGCATAGCTGGCTTCAACAATGGCATTGCGCGAAATCTGATCGCCGGCAAGTTCACGCACAATGCGCCCTTCCGACATGATCAACACCCGGTCGCACAGATCCGGCAACTCATCCGGCTCCGAAGAGATCACCAGCACCGACATACCATCGGCGGCAAGTTGGCGCACAAGACGATGAATTTCACCGCGCGCACCGACATCAACCCCTCGGGTTGGCTCGTCCAGAATAAGAATGTCAGGTGAGCGTGCCAGCCACCGGCCAATAACAACCTTTTGCTGATTGCCGCCAGAAAGCCGCCCGACCGGGGCATCAATGCCCTGCGCTTTGATTTGCAAGGCCGCAATGGTGTCATGGGCCAGTTTAGAGCGGGCACGCTGATTGGTTAGCGGCAAAAATTTGGACAATTGCAGTTGGCTCAGATTGGCCAGACCGACATTGAAGGCCAGACTCTTTGTCAGGATCAGCCCTTCGGTGCGGCGTTCTTCTGGTACAAAACCAATGCCAGCTGCCACCGCCGCGCTGGGGTTTTTGGGCCTGTATTGCTGGCCATTCAGCATCATTTTGCCGCCGTCTTTTTTATCCGCGCCAAAAATCAACCGCGCTAGCTCAGAGCGGCCAGCACCCACCAGCCCGCCAAGGCCCAACACTTCACCCTTATGCAGCTCAAAACTAATGCCGCGCACCCGTGGATAGCGCGACAAGTTTTGCACCGCCAGCACCACCTCGGCAGAGGAAAAGTCTTGCGGTTCAATGGATTGAGACTCAACAGCCCCGCCGACAATGGCCTCAACAAGAATGTCGCGGGTGAGAGAGGCCTTATCAAAATTTGTGACCAAATACCCATCACGAAACACGGTAACGCTGTCGCACAAATCTAAAATTTCATCGAGGCGATGCGACACATAAAGCACGGCAACGCCGGAGGCCGAAAGATCGCGGATAATGGCAAACAAGCGCTCCGCCTCGGCTGCCGAGAGCGATGCGGTTGGCTCATCCATAACAATCAAGCGCGATTCATGCACCAAGGCCCGGCAGATTGAGACAAGCCAATTATCCGCTGTTGAAAGTTTTGAACAATTGGTCGATAGCGGCTGTGTTAGCCCCACACGCTTGGCAATCGGTTCCACTTTGCGGGCAATCGCAGGCCAATTGACCATGCCCATCCGGCTTTCCTTTTTGGACCCCAGCATGATGTTTTCCAAAATGGTCATGCTTGGCACAAGAGCCAATTCCTGATGGATAAAACTCAGACCCAACTCAGTGGCTTTTTGCGCGTTCTCAACGACAATATCTTTGCCATCCAGCATCAATTGCCCACTATCAGGGCGCTCCAGCCCGGCAAGAATGCGTATCAACGTGGATTTACCAGCGCCATTTGCACCCACCAGCCCGTGGACTTCGCCCGGCTGTATATCAAGGCCAACGCCCTTAAGAGCGTGCACACCGCCAAAGCTTTTAAAAATGCTCTTTGCGGTCAAAAATGGGGGCGCAGAACGCGCCCCCGATATGTTGCTATGATCACTCACAGTATTTTCCGTATCTTACTGAATGTATTATTGGCCAATGGCTTCAGGATGCATGGTCAAAAACTGATCAACAGTTTCTGCTGTCACCAACACAGCAGGCACTTCTGCCGCAACCGGTGCCCACATGTCTGAAGCTTTGATTTCCACCAAAAGCTGGATCATATTGTAGCCTTCGGTAAAGCTGTCCTGCCAAGCGGTGGCTGTCATATGGCCGTTCTTGATGTTCTCAAGTGCCTGCGCATTGCCGTTAATGCCATAAACTTCCACATCGGTACGGCCTTGCTGACGCAAAGAACCAATCGCGCCGATGGATGGATCATCCCAGCAACCCCAAATCGCAAGGGGTTCGGAACCTGCAGGGCGAGACGCCAACCAAGCATTGGCATATTGTGCACCGGCTTCGAAATAACCTGGAATAGGCACTTCGTTTTTGGTGACTTTGATATCTGGGTATTTGGCCAGCATTTCGTCCATAACCACTTCGCGGTTACGGCAAACTTCGCCGGTACGATAAGTCAGCGCTAAAATGGAGCCTTTACCGCCCATTTTATCAATCATCAGTTCAACGACAGGAATGGCCATTGGCGCGCCAGAACCATTGGTTGCTGCAACAGAACCACCAAGGCCGCCGCCCCAGGTTACAACCGGCACACCGGCTTCATCGGCAGCGGCAAGGCCAGCACCAAGAGAAGACACCGGGAACACCATATCAATGATGGCGCCCGCGCCGCGCTGCACCAGATTTTGAATGCCTGTATTGGCYTGATCTGCAGAACCGGCAGCGYCGATAACAACGACTTCCCAGCCCATTTCTTCGGCAGCTTTGGTCGCGCCAGCGATGTAACGCACATTGTTAGCTTCCGTGGCAGCGATCGACACAATGCCAACCATTGTTTTATGACTTGCAGCTTGCGCCGCCAGCGGCATAACCAAGCTGGCAACCAACACGCCTACTGGCATTCCATGTTTAAAAAAACTCATATCTTCCTCCCTGTAAATCGATGGCTCYACAYATTCACGCCATCTAACCGTTTCGCTACGATTACTTATTGTGGTRATTTACGCAAGATTTATTTTTTGAGATTGGCTAAAYTTAGCGATAGACAAAGGTTTTTTGTTAGCGCAATGTCAGCGAAACGATTAGCTAGGAACCCATGGCAACTATAAAAGATGTAGCGCGAGAAGCCGGTGTATCAACGGCCACCGTTTCAGCGGTRATTAATGATTCRGCTTATGTAAGCCCGGATTTRCGCACCCGCGTTTTGGCGACGATYAAAGATTTGAAATACACCCCCTCGCTRGYRGCGCGTAATTTRAARCGTGGTCGCAGCCARCTTATYGCRCTTGTTGTGGCCGATTTGGCCAAYCCGTTTTTTGCAAAACTGGTGTGCACCGCCGAGGCGGCCGTGGCAGCCTGGGGCTATTCACTGGTTGTGTTCAACAGTGATGAAAAACTGGATAATGAGCGCAAAATCATGTCGCGTATTCGCATGCTGTCTTGTGACGGGGTTATTCTGGTGCCGGTTGATGGCACGTCTAAACAGCCCCAGCGCGAACGCGACGGCCAGGACATTCCAACCGTCATGTTTGGCCGAACGGTTAATTCCGACAAAACCGATACCGTGGTAATTGATAATATTGCGGCGGCCCAACAAGTGACCAATTATCTGATCGATTTGGGCCATCGCCGCATTGGCAGCATCACCGGGCCAATGCATTTAACAACCGGTCGCGGGCGTTTGGATGGCATGGTGCAAGCCATGGAGGCGCGGGGTTTGACGCCCGATCCTCATCATATCCGCTCCGGTGATTTTCGCGAGGATGCCGCTTACTCCGTCGCCCGCGAATTATTGACCGACCCAAATCGGCCAACGGCGCTTTATATTGCCAACGGCCTGATGGCACTGGGTGTGATGCGGGCCCTGGCTGACCTTGGCATGACTTGCCCCGGTGATATTTCCATCGCCTCGACCGACACCATTCCCGGCATTGGCGGCCTGCGCCCACGCCTGACCCGTACCGAACATCCGGTAACCGAAATGACCAATGAGGCCCTGCGCCTGTTGGTAGACCGCATCAACCGCACCGATGATTTGCCATCGCGTAACATCGTGTTTCAGCCCACCCTTGTGGTGGGTGAGAGTTGCGCGCCGTTGAGTGCGCGTGGGGATGCTTAGGATTGAAGCGGCGCAAACTCTACATTATTCAATAATCGCTGCCGTTTCCTCCTAGCGTCATCCCAAGACTTGATCTTGGGATCCAGTTGGCGGCGAAGAGAGTCACAATAAACCTGTTTATATCAAGTTTGAACATTGCTCTGGATACCAAGATCAAGTCTTGGCATGACGAGGTGGAGAGGGCCTCACTAAAGCTTTAAATGTCGCTCCGTCGTCATCTGCCCACCACCAACCGTCATCCTCGGGCTTGACCCGGGGACCTGATGGCAAAGCTGTATGATTAAAACCAAGTGCTTGCGAAAACCGTTACATGGGTCCCCGGGTCAAGCCCGAGGATGACGGTAGTGGCGCGGCGCGGACGAAGCGTTAACTCAAACCTTCACACGTTCCATTTTAGGGTCATAAAGCGGGCGCAGATGTATCTCCGCTTTTACCCGCTCTGTTGCCACTTCCAGCTCATAGGTTCCAGCGCGAACATAATCGGCATCCACCCCATCGGCATTGCGCACATAGCCATAACCAATCGGTTTTCCAATAGTGTGCCCAAAGCCGCCACTGGTAAGCCAGCCAACGCGTTTTCCATCGCGGTAAATCGTCTCGCGGCCCAGCAAAATACATTCCGGATCATCAACGGTAAAACCAACCAGCATCTTTTTGATGCCCTCAGCTTTTTGCGCGATAATGGCGTCGCGGCCCATAAAGTCGATGTTCTTCTTCAGCTTAACCGCCCAGCCAAGACCTGCCTCCAAAGGCGTATGATCGGGCCCGATATCGGAGCCCCAAGCGCGATAGCCCTTTTCCAACCGCAGCGTTTCAATGGCGCGGTAGCCGGCATGGCGCAGGCCATAAGCCTTGCTGCCCGCCATGATAAGTTCCTGATGAACCGTGGTGGCGTATTCCACCGGGAAATGTAGCTCCCAGCCCAGCTCGCCCACATAGGTCACGCGCAAGGCATGTACCGGGCAGCCACCAATACCAATAGTTTTCATGGTGCCGAATGGAAAGCTTTCGTGGGAAATATCATCACGAGTAATGGCCTGCAAAATATTACGCGCCTCTGGCCCCATCAACGAAAGCACGGCATAAGATGAGGTGACATCGACCAATTGCGCGTTCATGCCAGCGGGAATATTACGGCTGATCCAGTCGAAATCATGGGTGGCAAAACCGGTGCCGGTGACGATGTAATATTCGTCTTCTTTCATCCGCACGACGGTCAAATCGCACTCAATACCGCCATGGGAGTTGAGCATTTGGGTGTAGATGAGCGAGCCCACCGGCTTGGCCACATCATTGGCCGCAATCCAGCTAAGCGCGGCTTCAGCATCAGGGCCTTTGAGCACAAATTTGGCAAAGCTGGTTTGGTCAAACAGAGTTGCCGCCTCACGCGTTGCCTTATGCTCGCGCGCCACTGCATCAAACCAGTTGGGGCGCTCAAAGGTGTATTGATCGACCGGCTTTTCGCCCGCAACCAGATCGGCAAACCAGTTGGGCCGTTCCCAGCCCAGCTTTTCGCCAAAGCAGGCGCCGTTGAGTTTGAGCGTGTTATACAGCGGCGATTTACGGCAAGGGCGGCCACTATCGTGCTCTTCAGAGGGCCACGCCATGGTGTAATGTTTGCCGTAAGCCTCCAGCGTGCGGGTGCGCACCCAGTCGGTGTCGAAATGTGGACGGCCAAAGCGGCGAATATCCACCGGCCACAAATCATAAGGCGGCTCGCCCTTATGCACCCATTCGGCCAGCGCCATGCCCGCGCCGCCGCCAGCGGCAATGCCATAGGCGTTAAAGCCTGCGCCAACATAAAAATTAGCCAGCTCCGGTGCTTCGCCTAAAATAAAATTACCATCGGGAGTAAAACTTTCAGGCCCGTTGATCAATTGCTTGATACCGGCGGTTTCCAAGGCAGGTACGCGGCCCAGCGACAGTTCCATCATCGGCTCAAAATGATCGAAATTGGAATCCAGCAAGCTGTAATGGAACCCTTTTGGAATGCCGTCATTGGCCCACGGAATGGGGTTTGGTTCATAGCCGCCCATCACCAGACCGCCAACCTCTTCCTTATAGTAGGTCAGCCGATCAGGATCGCGCAGGGTCGGCATGTCGGAGGTGACGCCCTCAATCGGCTCGGTGATCATAAATTGATGTTCGACCGAGATCAGTGGCACGTTGACGCCCACGGTTTTGGCAAAATCGCGGGTCCATTGCCCGGCGCAGCAAATCACCACTTCGCATTCGATGCGGCCCTGATCGGTGTGCACAGCCTTGATTTTGCCCTTGTCCATCTCAACCGAAATGACTTTAGTGTCTTCAAAAATCCGGGCGCCAGCCATGCGCGCGCCTTTGGCCAACGACTGGGTGATATCAGAGGGATTAGCCTGACCATCGGTGGGCAGATAGGCCGCGCCGATAACGTCATCAATCCTCATCAAAGGCCATAATTCCAGTGCTTCTTTGGGCGTTAGCAATTGCATATCCAGCCCAAAGGAATGCGCGGTGGTGGCCTGGCGTTTCACCTCAGTCCAGCGCTCTTGCGTGCAAGCCAGGCGCAAACCGCCATTCATCTTCCAGCCGGTCGCCTGCCCGGTTTCTTTTTCCAGCTGGTCATACAGCTTCACCGAATAACCCAAAAGCTGGGTGATATTGGCACTGCCGCGCAATTGCCCCACCAGCCCGGCGGCATGAAATGTGGTGCCCGATGTCAGTTTTTTACGCTCCAGCAACACCGTATCAGTCCAGCCCAGTTTGGCCAGATGATAGGCGGTGGAACAGCCGACAATGCCGCCGCCAATGATGACCGCTTTGGCAGTGGTTGGAAAATCGCTCATAGTTTGTCCTCAAACCTTGTCATCATGATTGCAAAAACTGCTCGTAAGCCGCTTTGAAATTGCTCAAATTTTCCCGAGTGTAAGCCGGGTAATCAAATTCGATATCAGAGTGAATTTCCGACACCATACTCCACATTGCTTCGCGCAAAAGCGAGGCACATTTCATCGCATTGTATTGGCGTAGTAGTAAGTCATTAGCCGGATTCTCAAAATAATTCTCCAGTAGCCATAATTCCTGAATATCACTCAGTTCATTGTTGGAAGCGAGGCCACCAAGATCAAACAGCGGGGAGTTAAAACCGGCATAATCCCAGTCTATCAGCCAAATTTTTACACCATCATCTATAAAGTTAGCTGGCAAAAGATCATTGTGACCAAAAACAATATCGATCGGGCTTGCAGCCTTTTCCAGCAGGCTAGCGGCCTGCATCAGCTCTGGCAGCTTTGAAATATGGGCGCTGTCCCGCGCGCGCAGGGTCGCTGCATAATCGCGCAACACCTGAAACACCCAGAACATCAGTGTGGCACCGCGAAAATGCTCTGGAATGGTATGATGGCAGGTTTTCAGCACTGGCAAAATGCGCTCCAGCATACCCGGCGCGCGCACATCTTTTGCGCCCAGTGTTTTGCCCTTTATAAAGGCCAGCACCAAAATGCCCGGCTGGGCGTGCAAAACCTGCGGCGAGATGCCGGCATCATAAGCGGCGCGGCTGGCAGCCAGCTCGTTAAAGCGCATGATCTGATGTTCTGGAATGTCATCGCCCATGCGCACGACGCAGGTGCGCTTGTCATCGCGTACCAGATAGTTTTTGTTGGTCAGCCCGCCGCTTAACTCGTTTACGCTAATCGCGCCGTGCCAAATGGGCAGTGCCTGTAATTTGGCCAAAAAATCACTCATGGGCCTTCCAGCCCATAACGTTTGCGCATATTAGCGGCACTGGCTGCGATCAGACGATCGGCAATGATCGCGATAAAGGCAATCGCCAGACCTGCGATGATCCCGCGGCCCGTATCAGCCTTGGTCAACGCAATATAAACTTCCTGGCCCAAATCCCGTGTGCCCACCAAGGCGGTGATGACCAGCATCGACAGCGCCAGCATGATGGTTTGATTGATGCCCAGCATAATTTCCGGCATCGCCAGGGGCATGCGAATACGGCGCAATAACTGCCACTTGGTACAGCCCGATACAATGCCCGCCTCGACCAATTGCGGATTGATGGTTTTGATGCCGTGCGAGGCATAACGCACCGCCGGAGCCAGCGCATAAAGCACCACGGCAATCATCGCGGAAAAATCACCGACACGAAACAGCATCACCACAGGGATGAGATAGACAAAGCTCGGCAGCGTTTGCAGCGTATCAATGGCAACACCGACAAAACGATCTGCACGCCGATTAAGCGCCGATAAAATGCCGATAGGGATGCCAATGATGCTGGCGATTACCACCGACACACCGCACAGGTAAACCGTGGTCATCGCCTTGGCCCACAGCCCGTTTGCAGCAATGAAAAAGCCCATCACGGCGCACATGATGCCGAGCCGCCAACCGCCCAAATGCCAGCCAGCAATGGCCACAATAAAAATGCCCCACGCCCATGGAATGCCACCCAAAAAGCGTTTTACCGGCAACAGGAAAGTGGTCAGCATGAAGGTTTTGGCAGCCTCCAGCTGGTCAAAGAAATTGATGTTGATGGTTTTGACCAGATTGGCCCAAAAATCGCCCGTGGTGATGTGCCATGCTTCAGGGTAACTCTGCAACGGCGCAACAACCATGCCCAGGGCCAACAGCACAATGCTGACAATGACGACGCCAAATGTTCTGGGGTATTTGCGCGCCAACCGTACCAATCCATTGGAGGTCGCGCCCTCATTTTTTTCTAGCGCAGTGGTGCGCCGCCCGGCAAATGCCTGCGACAGACGGTCCAGCGCAATGGCCAGCACGACAATGGCAATGCCAGCTTCCAGCCCGCCGCCAATATCCAGCCGCCGCAACGATGACAGCACATCAAAACCCAAACCACCGGCACCAATCATGCTGGCGATAATCACCATGTTAAGCGACAGCATGATGACCTGATTAACACCRACCATCAAATCTGGTTTGGCCGTTGGCACCARCACTTTCCACATCATTTGGTGTTTGGTRCARCCRGTCATTTTGCCAAAATCGCGGATYTCSGGCGGYACGGAATGCAGCGCCAGCATGGTSACGCGCACCATTGGCGGCATGGCGTAAATAATGGTCGARACCARCGCCGAAACCGGGCCAAAACCAAACAGRAAYAGGATCGGCACCAGATAGGCGAAAATCGGAATGGTCTGCATTAAATCCAGTATCGGGCGCAGCACGCGCTCAAAATTTGGCGAGCGATAGGCCCAAATGCCAAGCATCAGGCCGCCAAAAGCGCCAAAGGGAACAGCGATAACAATGGATGCCAGCGTGATCATGGCGCTGTCCCATTGACCAAATATGGCCAGATAGCCAAAGCACACACCGGCCAGCGCCGCCAGCGCCCAGTCCCTGGCATAATGCCCCAGCGCCATAACGGCGATGATAACCGCCAGCCAGCTTAGCGGCGGCAAGATTTCTACGGCCTGCAAGCCATAGCCTTGCACAAATCCGGTGGCCAGCAATGACAACACAAAATCATAGGGTTGTTGGATCAACCATGAAATGGCGCGGGTTAATTCTCTAAAAGTGAAAAGGCCAAAATTGGCATCTTCCACCAGCCATTTCATGGCGGCGGAAATATCCTTGTTGAGCGACATRCGCCAGGCGGCGGGGTATTTGACAATCCAGCGCGCATCAAARGCYTTTGACCAGCCRCGCGAATAATTRGASAGCACCAGTGTGATGGCAAACAGCACCAGCCAGCCGGCAAAGGCCGGGGAAACAGGYGCTTTTTGCGGCCAGCGCATCAGCGCAGCTCACGCCCGATGAGAACATCAATCACCGCATCRCGGCCGATGGAACCGACWGGCTTGCCTGTGCCATCAACAACACTGAGCGGGCCGGATGCCGAAACAACTTGCTCGGCGATTTCTTCGATACGTGTGGAYATATGAATTGYCGCGCTGCCCTCGATCAATTCTTTGRACATCACCGCGCCCACGCTGAGCACTTTGGCGCGCGGAATATGCCGGGTAAATTCCTCGACATATTGCGTGGCCGGGTGCAGCACCAATTRTTCTGGCGTGGCAATTTGGATGATCTCACCATCCTTCATAATGGCGATACGGTCGGCAAGGCGAATGGCCTCATCAAAATCATGGGTGATGAAAACGATGGTCTTTTTCAGCAGCGCCTGAAGGCGCATGAACTCGTCCTGCATTTCCCGGCGGATCAGCGGATCAAGCGCGGAAAACGGCTCATCCAGAAACCACAATTCCGGCTCCACAGCCAGAGATCGGGCAATGCCGACGCGTTGTTGTTGGCCGCCGGATAATTCTCGCGGATAATTGGCTTCGCGCCCGGCAAGGCCGACAAGCTCGATCACTTGTGCCGCCTTATCCTCACGCTCTTTTCGGCCCATGCCCTGAATTTCCAGCGGGAAGGCGACATTTTCCAGAACCGACAAATGCGGCAGCAAAGCAAAATGCTGAAACACCATGCCCATCTTATGGCGGCGTATGTCGATCATCTCGCGCTCGGATGCGGTGCGCAGATCTTTGCCCTCAAAAATCAGCTCGCCTGCGGTTGGCTCCACCAGCCGTGATAAGCAGCGCACCAATGTGGATTTACCCGATCCGGACAGGCCCATAATGACAAAAATTTCGCCCTCATAAACTTCAATATTGGCGTCGCGCACAGCACCCACCAAACCAGCCTGGCTGATCTGCTCAAAGCTGGGCGGTACGGAGTGTCCAGCCAGAAAGGGTTTTGCCCCACTGCCGAACAATTTCCAGACATGTCGGCATGACAGTTTAACCGACGGCTCCATCAAGCGCTCCCGTTGAGCCGTTTCCGGCACATTAAATTGTTKTGAAACAGTCCCCTGRAAAGCGCGCCAATATGTAACGCGGCACGCCCCCAGGGAGAAGAARTTTGAGGCGAAAGCTCCGCCTCAATAATTTTRCWTRTYGRGATCGCTTATTGAGCAATCCAGCTCTGCCAGCGAGATTCGTTTTTGCTCATCCAGTCAGCAACAACGGCGTCCAGYTTCTGGCCGTCGAGATCGACATCGGCAACCATCGCACCCATTTCGGTGTTGTTGATGTTGAACTTGACAATAATGTCATGCGCGCCRGGCCATTTTTTCTCAACGCCGCTCCAGGCTACTTTCCARATCGGGCCACGTGGCTTGCCACAATCATAGGCCAAATCCGGGTTGGAACCCCAGGAAGGATCGCTGTAACACTCAGCMGAATAGGCTGGGAAATCGATGAATTTACCGTCGAATTTTGTCGGTGCCCAATGCGGTGCATAAACCCAAAGCATAATGGGTGCTTTACGCTGATAGGCAGATTCCAAYTCGGCAAACAAMGCCGCATCGGTGCCTGCATGAACCACTTCAAAATCCAGCTCAAGCGCTTCAACGCGCTCTTCATCAAAGCCGCCCCAAGTYACCGGRCCGCCAAGATAACGCCCATTAGGCGCAGTTTCYGGTGTGGCAAAAACTTCGGCRCAYGCATTCATAGCCTTCCAGTCTGGCAGACCGGGGCATTTTTCTTCCATATAGGAWGGATACCACCACTCCTCGATGGCCTGCATGCCGGTTTCGCCAAGGTTTTGSACATTGCCGGTWCCKGTRGCTTCATCCATGGCTTCGCGGCCAGTGGTTTCCCAGATTTCCATCGCAACATGCAGATCGCCRGTTTTCAGGCCCGCRAACTGAGCGATATAATCRGCYTGMAYATAYTCCACATTATAGCCGGCYTTTTGCAGCACAGCGCCCATAATATTGGTTGTCAGCAGCTGGCCGGTCCAGTCATGCAAWGTCAGTTTCAGCGGRTCATTCGACTCCACTTCGGCAACAGCCGGTGCCGCAGCAAAAAGTGCCGCGCTCAACAGACCAGTTAAAAGTGCTTTTTTCATCAACGCCTCCCATTCCTTTTGGAATTTACTCTTATCCATTCAATCACAATGAAAGTGTTTGACAAAAACCTCAGGAGGTCAACTCAATTCCCACATATTTTGTTGGTTTTTGACGCTTTTTGTTGTTTTTAAATCGAAGATTGTGGTTTCATAGGGGTTCAGGGCGCTATACCGCTTAAAATTTGCCGTCTAAGAGTATTGATTGATGCGCCTGATTTATTGATTATTGGGCCTATGGTCCATTGGGAGATGGAAGGAGAAAGAATGCCAGTTGCAGAAAAATTCTACGCCCCTTCCAACCATCGCGAGCGCGAAATTCTGGAAGAGTTGCGCCATTGCGGTGGTACGTGCCGCATTCATATTCTGGCCGATCGGCTGAATGTCTCTGAAGAAACCATTCGCCGAAATGTGAAAAATCTGGCCCGCGGCGGCGCGGTGCAAAAAGTGCATGGCGGGGTGCATTTGCTGGGCGGCCATATCGAGCAGCCGTTTAACAAGCGCTATAGCGAAAATGTGCAAGCCAAGCGCGCCATTGCAGAACAGGTCGCCAAAATCATCCAGTCTGGCGATACGCTTTTCCTCGATATCGGCTCGACCACGGCGCATATTGCCAAAGCTTTGAACAAACACCGCGAATTGTTCATTGTTACCAATTCCATGTCGGTGGCGCAGCCCTTGGCGGCACGCAACAACAATAGGGTGTTTTTGGCAGGCGGCGAATTGCGCGCTCATGATGGCGCAGCTTTTGGCAAGGAAGCCCTGGCCTATGTGCGCCAGTTCAGCGTGAAATACGCGGTTCTGTCAGTCGCCGCGATCAACGCGGAAAGCGGCTTTATGCTTCATGATATTGAGGAGGCCGAATTTTCACGCGAAATTTCTGCCCGCGCGCAACTCCGCATCATTGCCGCAGACAGCGGAAAGTTTAACCAAACCGCACCCATCATTCTATCTGCGCCAGATAAATTCGATATTTTGGTGACAGATCAGCGCCCACCAGCCGATATTTGTGCCATGCTGGATCAAAGCAATATTGATCTCATCCTGACCGATACGTGATTACTGACGAAAGAGCCTATCATGCCCAGTTTTTTGGACACCGCCATCGACATTTCAGCCAAGGCCGCAGAAATCCCGCGCCGCTATTTTCGCAAAACTTTAGCCATCGACCAAAAGCAGGACGAAAGCCCGGTCACCATCGCCGATAAGGAAACCGAGACCTATCTACGCAAGCATTTGAAAGCCGCGTTTCCCGACCACGCGATTTTTGGCGAGGAATTTGGCCGCGAAAGCGGGAACAGCGCCTATGAATGGGTGATTGACCCCATCGATGGCACGCGATCTTTCATCAGTGGCAACCCGCTTTACGGCATGTTGCTGGCCTTGCTGAAAGACGAAAAACCAATTCTTGGCCTGATCAGAATGCCGGAATTGGGTGAGGTCTACACAGGCGATGGGACAACAGCCATGATGAACGGTTCACAGCGCCTCAAAACCTCCGCGCAAACCGATTTATCCCAAGCCAATATCTATATTAATGAGGGCGATAAAATGCAGTCCGCTTATCCGGATTTGTTTGCCCGCCTATGCAGCACCGGTGCCCTGCGCCGACTGGCCTATGATTGTTATCCGCACGCGCTGGTGGCCGCCGGGCATGTCGATATTGTCGTCGATTTTGACTTGCAACCCTATGACTATTTACCGCTGGTGCCCATCATCACCGGTGCCGGTGGCGTGGTGTCAGATTGGGATGGAAAGCCGCTGTCGATGACCTCCGATGGTCGCGTTATCAGCGCTGCGACGCCGGAATTACATCAGCAAATACTGGACGTAGTAAACAAATAAATTCAACAGGTTACCTTATTTGATAGCATCCAAATGGTTTGCAAATTCAGCGCTTTGCATCAGGGCCTGACAGCGCTCAAACCGATCGATGGAATAGGCCCAAAAATCCTCTGCCGGGTTGTCATCGGCAAATTGAATAAGGCCCCAAAGCGTCCATAATAAATCACACATGGCTTTGTAAATCACCATGCGGCCCATCTGGGCGTCGCTGGGTGGCCCATCAAAATACGCCTGCATCATTTCGCCGTCTTGTGCGGCATCAAAACCGGCCTCAACCGATAAATCTGCCAGATCCCAAAACGGATCATTCATGCCAGAATATTCCCAATCGACGATCCACATGATGGTGCCATCATCGAGAAAATTTTCACAAAGCGGATCGCAATGGCACGGTGCCAACGTGCCCGGATATTTCGCCAAAACAGCCTTAACCGGTTGTGCCAATTCAACAATTTCATGATATCCATCTGGCAATCTGGCTTTTTTCTTCTGCAGAATGCCGAGATATTCATCAATCATCGCAAACAGCTCAAAACGAAACTCAAACTTTTCACCCGAGCTATGCAGTTTGCGAAATGCATAGGCCGCGCGCGCTGGAGAGCCTTTTCGAGATGTGAACAATTTTGGCGACATCGTCTCGATGCCATCAATGCAGCGCGAAATCATCACACCGCTTTTTGCATCAGCCCACAACACCTCAGCCGAGACCCCGGCCGTGGCAGCAGCCCGCGCATTATGCAGCTCCACCGCACGGTCGATATATTCCTCTGTGCCCTTGCCAGGAATGCGCACAATCAGGTTTTCATCGGGTAATTCAACACGGTAGACAAGATTGGTCAGCCCGCCAAGCCGGGTCATTTTTGCGCTTTCGATATCAGCTGATTTAAGCGCTAAATTGCCCAATACGGCTTTGATTTCATTGTGGTTTTCCATGGCATTCCTCATGATTTCAGGCGGGTATTTTGTGGATCATACATTGGCCCGGCCACGCGTTCTATCGGATAACGCTCACCAAATACCTCTAGTTCAAA
This sequence comes from Hyphomicrobiales bacterium, assembly GCA_002746425.1. GTDB lineage: Bacteria > Pseudomonadota > Alphaproteobacteria > Rhizobiales. The sequence goes on from NVXB01000021.1 coordinate 20,509, forward strand.
GTCGGTTCGCTGGCTCAAATCCTTGGGCAAATAGCCATACAAAATGGTTCTTGCCACGGTTGATCCATAACCAACGCTAGATGCCAGTGACACAGTTTCGCCATCGGCCAAAATCGTCTCTCCGCCATAAAGCGGCAAGGTTTTGTCAGACACAAAAGTGCACAGGCTTTGGGTCACGCCGTTAAGTTTTTGGTCTTCCAGCACTTTTCGACCAAGAAAATCGCCTTTGCTTTTCAAATGCACGCGGCCAGCAAGGCCAGCCTCAACGGGCGAATAATCCGGCGTGATATCAGCGCTCCAATAAAGATAACCCTTCTCCATGCGCAATTGATCAATGGCGCGATAGCCGACATTTTGAATGCCATGCTCCTCGCCTGCTTGCCACAAATGATCATAGACATGCAGCGCAAATTCGCTGGGCACATGCAGCTCCCAGCCAAGCTCACCGACATAACCAATGCGCACCGCCCGCACTTGTGCCGCCCCGATGATGATATCGCGGGCCTGAGCAAAAGGAAAAGCAGCGTTGGAAACATCGCTTTCAGATGCATTTTCCAAAACATCGCGGGCGCGCGGACCGCACAAATTGATGACCGACCAGGCCGAGGTTACTTCCAGCAGCACGGCACTGCCATCTTTTGGCAAATGCTGACGAATCCAGTCCGCATCATGCACGCCAAAGCCAGCGCCGGTCACAATATAAAAATGGTTTTGTCCCAACCGAACAATGGTGACATCAGCTTCAATACCGCCTTTTTCATTGCATAATTGCGTATAGATAACGCTGCCAATGGGCTTATCCATATTGGAAACGGCCAGATACTGGATGGTTTCAAAAGCGGCCGGGCCAACTAGCTCAAACTTGGAAAAACTGCTTTGATCAATCAGCGCAACCGCCTCGCGAACGGCTTTGTGCTCGTCCGCGACATAGGGTTTGTAGCCGGGTTTGAGAAAATCCAGCTGATCCTTGGCTTCAACGCCTTTGGGGGCGAACCACAAGGGGCGCTCCCAGCCATTTTTGGAGCCAAAGATCGCGCCGTGGCTTTTCAACCGTTCATAAAGTGGGCTTTTTCGCAGGCCGCGTGCAACATCACTTTCTTGTCCGGGATAACGCATTTTGTAGTGATGCGCATAATGTTCAATGGCGCGCGGATACATATAGGCTCGCGTGCCTTGATGCGGCGAAAAGCGCCTGGAATCCAGCGGCCATAGATCAAGGCTTGGTCTGCCCTCAACCAGCCATTCAGCAATCATTTTACCAGCACCGCCACCCGCTGCAATGCCATACAAAAAGCCGGTCGCCAGCATCAGATTTGAGATTTTTGGCGATGGCCCCATCACAAAATCACCATCGGCAGAATAGGGAATCGGGCCGTTGGTGACTTGCCTGATGCCAACCTCATTCAGCACCGGCGTAAGCTGTGCGGCATTGGTGGCCAGCGGCTCAAAACGATCAAAATTTTCCGGCAGCAATTGGCGCACGAAATCTCCGGCAATGCCGCGTTCGCCAAAGGCAATGGTGTTATCTTCATAGCCGCCAATCACCAAGCGGCCACCAGCATCTGGCTTATAATAAATCAGCCGGTCCGGATCACGCAAAGTCGGCAGACCTTCCGGAAATCCTGGAATAGGTTCTGTGACAATATATTGATGCTCCACCGCGCAGGCCGGAATAATCAGGCCCAGTTTGTGCCCCAGTTCCCGGCTCCACATGCCCGCCGCCAAAGTAATTGTTTCGGCTTCCCAGCTGCCATCACTGGTCATCACTTTGGTGATTGCGCCATTATGCGTTTCAAAATCCGTAACCGTTACGCCCTGCTTCAAAACAGCCCCATGACTGCGCGCCGCACTGGCGATCGCCTGACACAGGCTGGCAGGATCTACATGGCCATCACTTGGAATAAAGGCAGCGCCTTCCAGCCCTTTAGTTTCAATATAGGGAAACAAATCTTTGGCCTCTTGCGGCGACATAATTTGCATTTCCAGACCAAAGCTTTTGGCCATGGTAGCAAGACGCCGGGCCTCCAGCATACGGTCTTTTGAGGCAGCAAGGCGCAAACTACCAACCTTTTTCCAGTCAAATGCCAATCCGGTTTCTGCTTCAAGCTGATCATATAGCGCGACAGATTGCTGCAACATGCGCGTTGTGTTGCGCGAAGAACGGAGCTGACCCACCAGCCCGGCGGCGTGCCACGTTGCCCCTTCCGTCAAACCTGCCTTTTCCAGCAAAACCACATCTTTTTCGCCCGACTTTGCCAGATGATAGGCAATCGAGCAGCCGATGATACCACCGCCAATGATGAGATGTTTTGCGGAATGTGTTGTCATGAAAACTGCCTGTTATTGCAATGCTTGGGGAAACCAACAAACAAACTGTGCCCCAGCTTTTTACAATGCGCAAACGCCATTTTTGCTCGTCAGCAAAAATCTCACTCAGCCAATGATTGCCGACCGTTGCACGGGCCGCCAAGCTGAAACAGAGCATCCAAAATATTAATACGAGTATACGCGAACCCTAATGAACACCATGAGTTGTATATCTAAATCCATATTAACGTAGCGGATGGTTTTCAGTTGCCCCCTCGTTAGAAAGCAGTTAGCAATCATAAAATTACATTGTTAAATTTGACAATATTTTGACGAGCAGGCAACACAAAGCAGTTAGTATTTATGAAAAAGCGTTCTTTGATACTGGGAACATTGTTCCTGGCATCAGCCATTATTCCCTCACATTCTGACTATAGCGCAAATGATGATGGCAGCTCCGTTCCGGACTGGCTGAAACAAACCGATATCTCAACCTATTTTGATGAAGACAAGGTCGTGGTATCGCTTGAAACCTTGCAGGTTTTGCATCAGGGCTCACAGAGCATTTTGTTTTTCCAGGGGCGTTTTTCTGGTAATTTCGATTGGGAGAGCAGCGACAACAGTGACTGGACCGTTAATGTTGGCGCAGGCTACCGTGTTCTGACCAATGACGACACGCTGCTGATTGGCGTTAACGCATTTTACGATTATGGCCATGAATACAAACACCAGCGCGTTGGCGTTGGCTTTGAGCTGATTGGCTCAATTATGACGGCTCGGGCAAATGGTTATCTGGCTGTTTCTGACTGGCGCACTGTTTCAAACACCGCCGGTGTGTTGATTGAAGAACGTGCCCTTAGCGGCATTGATGGTGAGCTTGAAACATCAGTTCCTTACATGCCATGGCTGCGGTTAAGTGCTGGCGGTTACTTCTGGGATGCCGATATCAATGATGATGTCTACGGTGCCAAAGCCAGCTTGCGAGCAGATTTAAACGCCTATGCGTCGTTGGAAATTGGCGGATCGCTAGATAATTACGACGAAAAAGCCTGGGCCAAAGTTGTCATATCTTTGGGGCCGCGCTCTGACATTCAATATACCGCACAAAATGACTTTATCAGTGATGAAGCCATGCCCGCGCGCGACCTTCATAAGTTGATGGTTGCCAAGGTGAAACGCAATAACACCATTGTGACCGAGCGCCGCTCGACAACAGGTGGCGTTACCACAGCTGCTGGCGTCTTCAACATTCGTGCGAATTAGGATTAGTATAATGAAGAATTATTTCTCCCGCACCGTTGCCGCGATGGCCGGTGCATTGGCCATGATATGTGCCCTCAGTAGCGTTGCTCAGGCGCAGACCTCTGCTGCAACACCCACTAAATACATAGTGAACATCGAAAGTATCTCTATTTGTACTGACCCAAATTGCACCATTGAGGAAAAGTTGAGCACTAACACTGGTCCTGTGCCATTTAATTTGGCAAATATTTTGTCCACACAGGGAACAGAGCCCTTCGGTATCGACAGGTACGTTAATGCTACTGGCAATTATCAATACGTGAAGCTGATTATCACGAACTCTATACAAGTGGAGGGAACGATACCCATTACAGTCCCCATCACTGCCACATGTAATACTGTCACTGGTGGAGTAACTTACGATAATGGAGCCTCCGCTAATTTGCAAAACATGACAGTCGGAGACCCCTTAGGTACAATGGTTTATGAAGTGTATAATCCCATTGCAACCACGTTACCCGTGGGCTTAACTATTACCTTTCCTAGTAGTACTCAATTGCAGTTCATTTATAAATTAGGTGGGGGCATTCTGGTGAATGCCGGAGAACTGCTACCAAACTTTGATCTCATCTTTAAGGTGCAAAACACGCTCGTTGCGTATTTGGTAAGCCCAACTGATTGCAGAATTTACATTGAACCGCCAACAATTTTTGCGAGCCCCGAAAAGTAAATTAAATGAATTGGCGGGCACTCCCCCGCTGCACAATTTTATTTGCCAAAAACCGAAACCGAGGCAGAACCAACACTCACTGCCTCGGTTCTATTAAACCGCCATCTTCCAGCACATCATTTGGATAAAGCACCACTTGGTCGTTGACGCTCAGACCAGACAAAACCTGGGCTTGTGTCGCGTTCATTTGTCCAAGCTTTATTTGGCGAAGCTCTACTCTCCCCCCATCAACGGCAAAGACCGCCCAGTCGCCACCAGAGCGAAACAATGCGGCAATGGGCACCGTCAACGCATCATCCTTTGACCACACCACAAGATGGGCCAGCAAACGGTATCCATGACCAAGCGCGTCGGGTGCCCGATCAATATCCAGCACAATATTGACCCGCTGCTCTTCAATCCCCAGTGAAGATATTTTTGTAAAGGCTGCGGGCTCTACACGCCGTACAACGGCTTGAAATTCCCCATCACCGTCCCGGCCTCCGCCCCAACCACTGATGCGCACAATGCCGCCGGGCCTGATGCGCACGGCATCTTCCGACAGAAGATCAACCACAATTTCCAGCTTACTTGGATCACCAACTTCGGCAATGGGCGTGGTGGGTGTAACCGTCTGCTCACTGCGCGCCAGCACTCTCAAAATCACACCATCAACTGGCGCGGTGAGATGAATGCAGCACTGCACCGCATTGCTATCAATTGCCTCCTCACCCGGTTGGATCAATTGCGCCCTTGCGCTGGCCAATTGTGCTTCTCTGAGAAGGATATTGGCCTCGCTTGCCTGCAATTCTGCCTGGCGCAATTTCAGCGCATTGCCAACCTGTTCCAGCTCACTATCAGAGACGATATTGTTGCGGGCAAGACTGGCCTTGCGGCTATAATCGGACGTCGCCAGTTCAACTGCCATAAGCGATCGTTGCCGCTCCACTTGCGCCAAAGCCACTGCCGCCTTGGCGGCTTCCTTCGCGGCGGTTAGTTGAGCAATAGCCCGGTCATCCAGAAACGGCGGATCAAGCGGATGAATGCTCGCCACAATGGTTTCATCGGCAACAACAACATCGCCCTCTTCAAGCGTTGTCCTGTCGAGTTGGCCCGCGATGGGCGAGGTGACCGAATAGACATCGCGCACACGGGCAATCCCCTCTTCATCAATCGTCACCTGCATCGGGCCGGAAACCACCATGGCCAAATCAACCAGCACCGGGTTCTCGCGCAAGGCCACATAGGCCCCGCCAAAAAGGGCCAAGGCCACCGCCCCCATGGTGAGCCATCTTGTCCAAACATGCATCACCATCACTCCCTAGTTTTCAAAACACGAATTAAATCCAACCGATCAATGCGCCGCCGCACGACCAAAGCCGATATAATGGAGGCGGCCAGCACCACCAGACTTGCCACGGCATAGGTTGCCGGCAAGATTATAAATGGAATACGAAATAAATCATTTTCAAAGCCAGCAACCATGAGCCTGCACAGCCCATAACCCAAGAGCCAGCCCAGCGGCTGCGCCACAAAAACCATGATCCCCAATTCCAACAGCAACACGCTTGAAACTTCGCTGCGGGTGAAGCCAAACACTCGCAAACTGGCCAGCTCGCGCGCGCGCTCGGACAATTGTATGCGCGCGGAATTATACACCACGCCAAAGGTAATCACGACCGACAGGAACACATAAATCACCGCCGAGATGCCGATGTTTTCACCAATTGTGTCGCGGAATTTCTGGCGTGAAATGCCTTGTAACGCCAACCCCGCAATCATTGGCGTGGCTTTAATCTTGTCATAAAGCGCGGTTAGTTGATTGCTATCCAGGGATAGGTGCGCGCCGGAAATTCGCTTCCCGTTACGCATCAACTTGTCCAATGCGGCACCCGACATATTTGCGCTTAAACCAACAAGGCTTTGGGATATGCCAACCACCGACACACGCACCATCCGGTTGTCCTGCTCATACAGCCGAATATCAATGACTTGGCCAGGAATAACGCCAAGTTTAGCCGCCACCCGCTCTGACAAAAAGATACCTTCTGGCGTTGGTTTCATCGGCTTCATATCCCCGTCCAAAAGCCGGGATAATTGAGCGTCGGGTTTTCCGGCCATAATGCTGGTGCGTACAGAGCGATTGGCGTTGGACAATAAAACCGGCGTTGCCCGAAACGGTTCTGCGCGCAACACACCGGGCAGGCGCTGCACCTCAAAAAGCGCGCGCGGATGTTGTTGCACAGCGAAGGTTACGGTCGCATCCTGGCGCTCAATCTGAAAAAACACCGTATCAATCATGGCGTCGATAGCATCAAAAAAGAAGGTTGCCGTGATCAGCAGGGCGACGGACATCGCAACACCGAGCGATGTAAAGAAAGCGCGCAGGGGTTGGCGCAAAATATGGCGCAGCGCCATGGTGGTGAGTTGGGAAACAAAGCGCAATTTGCCCGAGTGGCTGGAGAAAACCATACGGTAACGCGCAGGCGCTGGCGGGCGCATGGCAACCGCTGGTGCCAGAGAGACCGTTGACCAGATAGCATTGGCAGCGCCCGCAAGGGCAGACGCAATGGTAACACCCGCCGAGATGACATAAAGATCGATGTTTTGTTGAAATATGAGAAACGGAAAAGTAAAAAACTCTGAATACATCCGGGTCAAGCCGCGCCCCATCCACCAGCCAAAAACAAACCCAATCGATATACCAATGACCGCAATCGCGATGACCAGTTTGGAATAATGCACCGCGATGGCAGCATTYGTGTAGCCAAGCGCTTTRAGCAAGCCAATTTGCTCGCGCTCCAAGGCCACCAGCCGCGATAAAATCATGTTGAGGAGAAAGGCCGACACCGCCAAAAAGATAGGCGGCACGATGAAACTCATGGCCTTGAGCTGCTGCAGCTCTGAATCCAGAAAGGCATGGGATGTTTGTTGTACCCGGTCATGCGCCCCGGTGCCGCCATAWGGTTTCAGCAAACGATCCAAMGCATCGATGATCGGRCGGGTRTCGGCGTCGCGCAGCACCGTCAAAACAACATTATTAAACGCGCCCTGCTGATCAAAAATAGCWGCCATTTCCCGGTGCGATAGATACAGCACACCAAAACGGCGTTGATCCGGCACAAAATCTCCCGGGCCAATGGCATAGATATATTCWGGCGAYAGGACCGTGCCGACAATCGTCAAAACRCGCCGCTTACCATTCATAATRGCCTTAAAAYTATCYCCCARCCGAAAGCCATGGGCTTTGGCAAACGTCTCCAGCACMGCAACTTCGCCAGCRCGCTCTGGGTCCGGCAAACGGCCCAAACGCATATAGRGGCGRTTGACCCGGCTTTGYCGGTGRTCAGGCAGCGACAGCACAATGGCGCGGGCCGGTTCGYTCARGCCCAGCACGTCAAGAATAGCGGTTTTGACGATGCGCGTTTCAACAAGAGCGACACCGGGAATGGCTTCAATCTGCGGCTTCACACGCTGCGGCGCGCGGTTRGYGMTGGCAAAAACAGAAGCAAATTGATTRCGCTCATAAAAGGTRGMRCGGGTTTCTTCCARYGAGCGATAYGCGCCCAGTGCCAAAATGATAACCGCAACCCCGCACGCCATKACCAGCGCGATWGCGATMACYTGCGCCCAAAGCCGTTGCAGATCGCGTAGTATTTTACGGTCCAGAACGCGCATRGCTACCACACCACTTCATTTGGCCGAATGCGGGTGGTGTTTTGCTTAACTTGCGAAATRCGGCCATCCATAAATGAGATGACCCGGTGGGCGATGGCCTGAATACCGGCATTATGGGTGATGATCGCAATCGTTGTGCCCAAGGTCTCGTTGACGTGGGCCAAAGCCTCCAGAACCAAAATACCRGTCTGGGAATCCAGCGCCCCGGTGGGCTCATCGCACAGCAAAACATCYGGSCGYTTGGCAATTGCGCGSGCAATCGCAACGCGCTGCTGCTCGCCGCCAGAAAGTTGCGCTGGAAAGTGATCCTTCCGGTTTTCCAGGCCAACCATCGCCAAAGCCTCATCCGCCGACATTGGGTCGCGGGCAACTTCAGTCACAAGGGCAACATTCTCCCATGCACTCAAGCTGGGGATGAGGTTATAGAACTGAAAAACAAACCCGACATGGTTGCGCCGGTACTGGGTCAACTCCGCATCATTGAGTTGCTCAAGCTGAAGATTGCGAAAACGCACCGTACCGCTGGTGGGTTTGTCCAGCCCGCCCAAAATATTCAGCAAGGTGGATTTTCCGCTGCCCGAGGGCCCCAGAAGCACCGTCATCTCGCCTTCAGAAAGCGTTAAATCAACGCCATCAAGCGCCCTGATTTCAACATCACCTGTGCCATAGATTTTTGTTAAATCTTTGACTTCAAATACAGGTTTTGTCATCGATCACCTTTGCAAGGTAAGAGAGTCTCCGTGTCCACCTTAGAGCAAAAGCTGCCTTATTTTATATAGTAGTAATACTGGTTGAAATTATCGTTTCAGTTGCTGCCAAAGTCAGAGTTAAACGCTCACACTTTCCAAAAGCAAAAAATGCCCCARGCAATSCCAAGCCCAAGYGGRGCATAAAGCGGYACGCCGAACAGGCCCAGCCAGGCAAATAATATGTAGACMGAGCCAAGCAACCAGATGAACAATCGGTCACCGCGTGTCGTATGCAGRCCCAAAATACCATCACGCGGTGCGCCGCCAGGRTTGCGCCATTCCARAAARCCCATGACGCCAATGCASGAGAAGATAAAGATAAAGACCAGAGCCGTTGGCCAGGTCCATGCCATCCAGCTCAACATTATACTCTCCCCATGGCAAAGCCCTTGGCGATGTAATTGCGCACAAAGTAAATCACGATGGCACCGGGTATAATCGTCAGRCARCCAGCYGCTGCCAGCAAGCCAAGCTCATAGCCCGCGCTACTTGCGGTTTTGGTCATGGTTGCTGCGATAGGTTTGGCGGCAACTGCGGTCAATGTTTTGGCCAGCAACAACTCCACCCATGAGAACATGAAGCAGAAGARACCTGCYACCCCAATGCCCGCTTTGATRTTGGGTATGAAAATCTTGAAAAAGAACACCCGGAATGARTAGCCATCAACATAGGCCGTTTCRTCCAATTCCTTGGGTATCCCCGACATAAAGCCTTCCAGAATCCAYACCGATAGCGGGATATTGAAAAGGCAATGCGCCAAGGCGACGCCCAAATGGGTATCGAACAGGCCAACGGCAGAATAAAGCTGGAAAAACGGCAGGGCAAACACGGCGGGCGGTGCCATGCGGTTGGTCAACAACCAGAAGAACAAATGCTTGTCACCGGTAAAATTATAGCGCGAGAAAGCATAGGCAGCAGGCAAGGCTACAGAAACCGAAATGATCGTGTTCAACGAGACATAGACAATGGAGTTATAATAGCCCCAATACCACGATGGCGTGGTGAAAATGACCCGGTAATTCTCCAGCGTCCAAGTTTGAGGGAACAGAGAAAACCCGCCCAAAATCTCGTTAGTGGTTTTAAAACTCATCGCCAGCAGCCAATAAATTGGCAGCATCAGGAACAGAATGTAGAGGATGGGGACTATTGACCGTTTACGCATCTGATCCTCCTAGATGTCATCGTCTTTGCTCATGAGCGTGTAGAACACCCATGAAACCAAAAGCGCGATTGCAAAATAAATAAGCGACATTGCYGCTGCRGGGCCWAGATCGAACTGTCCCAGCGCCACCTTGACCAGATCRATTGACRGGAAGGTGGTTGAATTGCCGGGCCCACCACCGGTGAGCACAAAGGGCTCGGTGTAAATCATGAAACTGTCCATGAAGCGCAGCAGAATYGCGATGGTCAGTACGCGCTTCATCTTCGGCAAYTGAATATAGCGAAACACCGACCAGTTGGAGGCACTGTCAATCTTGGCAGCCTGATAATAGGCATCGGGAATAGAGATGATTCCRGCATARGACAGCAGCACCACAAGYGAGGTCCAGTGCCAGACATCCATRGCSACAATGGTAATCCAWGCSGCCAGCGGRYTTTGGGTCATATTGTAGTCAATGCCCAAMACAGTRTTGATGAAATACCCMAGCAAACCAATGTCCGGCAGCGTGAGAATRTTCCACATCGCACCAACCACATTCCAYGGRATCAACAATGGCAGRGACATCAGCACGAGGCAGACCGACACCCAAATGCCTTTTCGCGGCATCGCTAGCGCAATGGCCACACCCAGCGGCACTTCAATGACAAGAATAATGCCGGTGAACAAAAACTGACGGCCAAGCGCACCATGAAAACGCTCTGAATTCAGCACTTGCACAAACCAGTCCATGCCCTGCCAGAAAAACAGATTATCGCCAAAGGTTTCYTGAACCGAATAATTSACAACCGTCATCARCGGRATCARCGCGTTRAACGCCACCAGAAGGAGAACGGGAAGKACAAAGAACCATGCTTTTTGATTAAATGTCTTCATGACGCGGCTCCTGTTTCGGGAGTCTGGGTTTGCCCATCATCAACCATCGCCAACCAATCATCGGCATAAACACAAGTGTGYTGCGGGTCGAATTGAAGATGAAYGCTATCTCCAACCTGCGGGGTTTTGCCTTCCACGATCACATGAATACTGCAATTCGCCACGGTGGTTTCCACCACGGAGCGGCGGCCAACATCCACCGTTTTGACAACTTCAGCTTTGATACCACTACTCACAAAACTGATAAATTCAGGCCGGATGCCAATTTCTGTCTTGGTGCCTGCCGCTGCATTGGTCTTGCCTGACAGCGCAACCTGCTCCCCATTAAAAAACGCTTTGCCATCCTTAATCTCACACGGCAGAACATTCATGCCGGGCGAGCCGATAAAATGGCCGACAAAGGTATGTYTGGGGCGTTCAAACAGCTCAACCGGCGTTCCGATTTGCACAATATCGCCATCCTGCATCACCACCACCTGATCGGCGAAGGTCAAAGCCTCGGTCTGATCGTGGGTCACATAAATCATCGTGACATTGACCTTATGGTGCAGCTCTTTGAGTTTGGARCGCAGYTTCCACTTYAAATGYGGATCAATCACSGTSAGCGGYTCATCAAACATGATGACATTRACGTCTTCACGCACCAGCCCGCGGCCCATGGAGATTTTCTGCTTATTGTCAGGRGAGAGCCTTGCTGCCTTGGTTTTGAGAATATCATCCAGCTCWAGCATCGCGGCAATTTCGCGCACGCGGGCATCMACYTTGGCTTCCGCGACACCGCGGTTGCGCAGTGGAAATGCCAGATTRTCATACACMGTCATGGTGTCGTAGATGACCGGGAACTGAAAGACCTGRGCGATATTGCGCTGGTCGGGCGTCAGCTCTGTCACATCCTGGTCATCAAACAAAATGCGCCCTTCACTGGGCTGCACCAATCCCGATATAATATTGAGCAAGGTGGATTTACCACAACCTGATGGACCAAGCAGTGCATAGGCACCGCCATCCAACCAATCCAGATCGATTTGCTTCAGGGCATAATCTTCCGGACCTTGAGGGTCTTCCATGTAGCTGTGACGCAGGTTTTCGAGGGTGATTTTAGCCATATCAGGTTCTCACATCGCCCTTTGGCCATCGAGGCCAAAATAGAAGAAGTTTTTGGGGTTCATATAAAACTGATGGGTTTCCCCGATTTTGTAGGCAAAGACACCCGGCGACAACGACACCCAATTGCGCTTGCCAAGTCCCTCGGCAATATTGAAGTGAGCAATACTTTCAGAGCCACTCAGCTCTGTGATTTGGATCACGCCTGAGATGGCGGTAATGGCATCATCTGATGGTCGCGGCGAAATGAAATGCGGTCGCACACCAACGGTATAGGTGCCGTCGGCAAGATTTGTGGCGTCACCCATCGCTTGCCAATTAACAGCCTCATTGAGGGTAATGGTGGTGCCCTTTTTGGTAACTTCAGCCACATTGATCGGTGGATCGGAAAAGACCTCCGCCGATATCAAATCCTGCGGCTTGCGGTAGATTTGAGCCGTTGGGCCAAACTGGGTAATGCGACCAGCATCAATCAGAGCGGTTTTACCGCTCAGCATCAAAGCTTCACTTGGTTCAGATGTGGCATAAACAACCACAGCGCCGCGCCCGGCAAACAATTCTGGCAACTGATCACGCAGCTCTTCGCGCAATTTATAATCAAGGTTGGCCAGAGGCTCATCCAAAAACACCGCCTTGCTTTCCTTGACGATGGCACGGGCCAATGCGGTGCGTTGTTGCTGGCCACCGGACAGTTCCGACGGGCGGCGTTTAAGCATGGGRATRAGTTKAAGRATTTTSGCMGCTTCTYCRACSCGRCCCTCRATTTCYGAYTTKGCAATGCCTGCAACCCGAAGYGGGGAGGCAATATTATCAAACACGGATAAATGCGGGTAATTRACGAAGAACTGATGCACCAGGCTGATGTTGCGCTTTTGCGGTGACATGCCTGTTACATTCTCGCCRTCCATCCAAATCTCACCWGTGGTGGGCTTRTCCAGACCGGCCAGAATTTTGATCAAAGAGCTTTTYCCGGCATTGGTCGCGCCCAACAGAATATTGAACCCGCCCGGTTCAAGCYTAATTGATGTATCAAAAATGTGTGTCTCAGCACCAACGCGCTTTGTCACATTTCTTAGTTCCAGTGCCATGTTTACCCCTAAGTATGACGCGACGCCCGACAGCTTTTGGCTGCTTGCCCTTAATGTTGGGATTGCAACACAAGTGATGTGTCTTGAACAACATCATTTGCATGGCTGGTGCCGGGAGAAAAACGCCACCGGAGACACGTCCCCGATGGCGGATAGTTTTAGCAATTAATCAGATTAGTTGGCTGCCCAACGGGCAATCAAATCATCATAATTCACGGTCTGGCCCTGAGGCTTCTCATTGTCGAGTTTTGCCTTAGCGCCGCCTTTTCCAAGCCATTCGGATGGATCTTTTGGCTCATTAAGACGTGGGCCACAGCCGCCATATACGCTGGCAGCTTCATCAGCTACCTGCATACGGGCCATAACTTGGTCCATTTCACTTGCCAAACGATCCATAGCTTCCTGCGGTGTAAAGGCACCGGAGTTCACATCACCAATTTGCTGCCACCARATTTGTGCCAGTTTTGGATAATCCGGCACGTTAATGCCAGTTGGTGACCAGGCTACACGATCCGGGGAGCGATAAAACTCAACCAGACCACCCAGTTTAGGTGCRCGTTCTGTGAAGCTTGCATGGTTGACCGTGCTGTCGCGAATGAACGTCAAACCAACGTGAGATTTTTTCACGTCAACGGTTTTCGAGGTCACAAACTGAGCATAGAGCCACGCAGCTTTTGCGCGTTTAACCGGTGTGGACTTCAAGATTGTCCAGGAACCCACATCCTGATAGCCAACTTTCTGGCCTTCTTCCCAGTATGGACCATGCGGAGAAGGAGCCATACGCCACAATAGATCGCCATTGGCATCCACTGTGTTGTTACCTTCTGACTGCGGCGCCACCATGGAAGCGGTGAAAGCAGTGTACCAGAAGATCTGCTGGGCAACATTGCCCTGGCTCAGAGCTGGCAAAGACTGATAGAAATCATAGGACGCGGCACCTGGAGGCGCATAGGCCCGCAGCCACTCATCCCATTTGCGGATCGCATAAACAGCAGCWGGGCCGTTGGCCGCACCACCTCTGGAAACACTGGCACCAGCAGGATTACAAGAACCTGCTTCCATGCGAATGCCCCATTCATCAATCGGCACGCCATTTGGCTCACCTTTTGACCCAGCGCCCGCCATGGACAGCCATGCATCTGTCATGCGCCAGCCAAGATCGGGTGCGCGCTTGCCGTAATCCATGTGACCATAGATTGTTACACCGTCGATTTCTTTCACATCATTGGAAAAGAATTCGGCGATATCTTCATAGGCAGACCAGTTAACCGGCACGCCCAGATCATAGCCATATTTGGCTTTGAAAGCGGATTTCAGATCAGCACGGTCGAACCAATCTTTGCGGAACCAATAAAGGTTGGCAAATTGCTGATCGGGCAACTGATAAAGATCGCCATCAGGACCGGTGGTGAACTGGATACCCATGAAATCATTCAGATCAAGGGTTGGAGAGGTAACATCGCTGGCCTCACCTGCCATCCAATCGGTTAGATTGTAAGCCAGTTGCAAACGGGAATGCGTACCGATCAGATCGGAATCATTGACATAAGCGTCATAGAGGTTCCGCCGGGTCTGCATCTGTGTCTGAACAGCCTGAACAACTTCGCCCTCACCAAGGATCTGATGGTTCACCTTGATACCGGTGATTTCCAAAAAGGCCTTGGTCAGAACTTCAGATTCATATGAGTGGGTCGGAATACCTTCCGACAGCACATTGATTTCCATTCCAGCGAATGGCGCGGCGGCGTCAACGAACCACTGCATTTCAGATTTCTGCTCGCTTACGCTCAAAACAGAAGGCTGAAACTCGTCGTTAATCCATTTTTCCGCTGCCGTCATGTCAGCAAATGCTGCTGGTGCAGCAGCAATCACAGCGGTCAGAGCGACCGCTGATAGAAGATGTTTTCGCATCTATATCCCCTCCCAATAGGACCTGCCCCTAATGTGGCAGTCATTCGATACTCAAACGAACCTATTTGAATGTCAAATGAAAATTTACACCTACGTAAAGGTTTCGATTATTTTCGTTTTAATGTTTCTTGTTTTCAAGTTGTTTCGAAATGAGTAATTTCCGGCATTGAAAAACACTTAGTCAGCAAACAACCAACTATCGCTCAACAGTCAATGCAAACGGTCAACCGTGCCGCACTCAGCCCGGCGTCAAATTTGATTTGATCGGATCAAAACCAAGGTGGCTCCATAAATAGAAGCCCAATTAAGCAGGCGGGARAGTAACGAAAAGGATGAACAACAAATTTGAGCCTATCAATCATCAGCCCCGTTCTGAGATGATAGGGGCGAGYTGAGCTGCCCGCTTTGATAATTCATCTAAAAGCCCGCATGCTGCTCTAAGTAACAACATAGMATTCCATATCAAAATACTCGKATTACGAGTTATTTAAAAGTAATTACCGTGAGATGGCAGYCATGTCACCTCAACTTTTAATTGTGTTCGTATTCAAACACTCCAAASATCATTGTATACATATTTACAAATAAGCATTTTTGAATGCGTATATTTCTAATTCTAAGCGCTTTGACTGCTAATATTAGAACAAAAAGTGACCATTTACTGCGCAAACTGCGGTATATTTGATGTAACAATCAATGTCAGTGCAAAAAAATTGACGCCACATCAGTTTTCTTAAAAAATATCATTTTCTATATATATTTCAAGTTCTTATAAATAATAWTCAGTGTGTTTTGCACCGCACAATTAACCACTTTATGGGTCTCCTTGCCGCTATGTAACTGTAAAATTACTCACTTAACGTATGCAAAGCCGCATAACGCGCGTACATAAGAGCCAATCACAAACGAATAGAATTCAATCTGAAGAGGTAGGATGCGAACTTTGCAGTTTGCTCTGCCTCTTTATGCATTAATCAAAGGTTGTACCATGACATTTCACAGCGATGAAATTAGCCAGCTGGAAGACAAGAATTATACCATTCGCGAAGTTGCAAATGTGTTCTCACTCTCCTTGCGCGCCATCCGCTTTTACGAAGAGCAAGAGTTGATCTCTCCAGGAAGACGCGGGCGGCAAACCCGSYTGTTTCGCCTRGCC
The DNA here is from genome assembly GCA_002746425.1 of Hyphomicrobiales bacterium. Lineage (GTDB taxonomy): Bacteria > Pseudomonadota > Alphaproteobacteria > Rhizobiales. The sequence goes on from NVXB01000021.1 coordinate 36,488, forward strand.
GATATGACGCARYTATCCTTCATTGTAAATTGCCGCCGGGTTGGCATTGCATTGAAAACAATTCACGARCTGGCAAAGCTGAAAAAAACAGCRTCSGTCATCGACTTTGCGCAAAGTCTGAGTGTTGCCTTAAGTGTKCGCCAGAAAAACGTTGATGATGAAATCAAGAATTTGGCCAAACAGTGCAARGACATTCAGTCCTGGCAGCTTAGGCTGGCTGAARTYCAYCCGATTGATTTGGCAAGTTAACCTCTCCTGYCAAATATGCAGATTGCCNAAAATCGGCGCTCAGAYACTTATTTGAGCACGTCATTACCGGCACGCATATTCATGCAGCAACTGGCGTTGGCGTAAAGCTGCCCAGCTATGGAGTAAATAAATGATTGTAGCSAAAAGCAGTCATGCTGATGCTCATCTCATACTGGTAACATCRCAAAACAACTCGGATAATGTTGTCGGCAGAGCCTTGAACTTCATGTCCCATCGTATTTTGCTTGATCAGGTCAATGACTTTGACGACGCCCTCAAARTGACGATTGAAGGCAGCGCCAACACGGGCAACGTACCGATTATGGTACTGATTGATCTACAATTGCCCACACATCAACGTGCGCGGTTTATCGCGGCTTTGAGAAAAGAYAAAGCAACGGAAAAAATCCCGATCATCGGCCTGGCAGACCCTTATAATTGGGATAATTCATTGGCTGGCACCAAATCCGGCATCAATGTTGTGGTTCCCATGAAGCGTGACCCCATGCAGTATCAGGAATTATCCGAAATCATCACGGAATACTGGTTTTCCAAGGATTTCATCACCGCATCAAATTAAGAGCGTGATCTGGGGTGGTGAACGAGGGTTTTGTCTCGCGCTCAATCAGCTGATTGCGAACACACGTCCGCTGCCCGGCAGGCTGGTTTATTGACCAACCAGCCGATTGCTAGGTCAACTTATTGCTGTGCGTGTTTGATCACTAAAAGCCCGCTCGGGCGCCGCCATTCGGCCAATGCCCGTTGCAAAACTCTGCTTGCTCAGCCCTTAAGTAAACTGCCCATGGCAATGCTTGTATTTTTTGCCGGAGCCACAAGGGCACAGTTCATTACGGCCCACTTTACCCCAGCTTGCAGGGTTATCAGGGTCGCGCTGCCCGGCAGGGCTTTCATTGGCCATTGCCACCGCAACATTTTCACCGGTGTTAGGATCAAGATGCTCTTCAACAAGCGTATCGCCATCCAGCTCTTCGGGCATCTCAGGTATTTCGCGAGAGAGCTCAATATGTGCCAATTGCATGGTAACGGATTCGCGAAGGCCCAGCAGCAGCGTTTCAAACAGCTCAAAACTCTCTGCCTTATATTCATTAAGCGGATCACGCTGGCCGTAGCCACGAAAGCCAATAACCTGSCGSARATGKTCSAGMWTSACCAGATGTTCGCGCCACAGATGATCCAGCGTCTGTAACAACACGGCCTTTTCAACTTGGCGCATCACATCTGGCGTAAAGCGCACAGCCTTGACCGCAGCGGCTTCATCAGCCTTGCGCAGCAACCGCTCGCGAACTTCCTCATCCGCAATGCCGTCTTCCTGGCACCATTCCGCAATCGGCAGATCCAGATTGAGTTTGGCCAGAACTTCTTTTTTCAAGCCCTCGCTATCCCACTGTTCAGCATAGGCTTTTTCGGGAATATGCTGCGACACCAGGTCTTCCACAATGTCGTGACGCATGTCGGCAACGGTATCGGATAAATCATCATCCTGCATCAACTCAACGCGCTGCTCAAAGATCACTTTGCGCTGATCGTTCATCACATCATCAAATTTGAGGATGTTTTTACGAATATCWAAGTTGCGSGCTTCGACTTTTTGCTGCGCTTTTTCCAAAGCCCGGTTGATCCACGGATGAACAATGCTTTCATCCTCTTTCAGACCCAGCTTTTGCAGCATGCCGTCCATACGATCGGAGCCGAAAATGCGCATCAGATCATCTTGTAGCGACAAGAAGAATTTTGAGCGGCCCGGATCACCCTGCCGGCCAGAACGGCCACGCAGCTGATTATCAATGCGCCGGCTTTCATGGCGCTCGGTGCCAATCACATAAAGGCCACCAGCGGCCAGAGCCTGTTTTTTCAGCTCGGCAATTTCCTTGGTGATTTTTTCAATTGCGGCATCGCGTTCTTCGCCCTCAGGCAAAYCGCCCAATTCCTCAGAAATGCGCATATCCAGATTGCCGCCAAGCTGAATATCAGTWCCACGGCCCGCCATRTTGGTGGCRATGGTGATCGCACCGGGCGCACCGGCYTGCGAGATGATACTGGCTTCCTGCTCGTGATAACGCGCATTCAGAACCTGCACATTTTTGATCTTGTCTTTTTTCAACGCGTCGGCCAGCAACTCGGATTTCTCAATGCTGGTTGTGCCAACCAGAACCGGCTGGCCCTTGGCACGCGCTTCAATAATATCGCGGATRATGGCGCGGTGTTTTTCTTCCACCGTGCGGTATACTTCATCATCTTCATCAAGGCGGGTGATATCGCGGTTGGTGGGTACTTGGACCACGCCAAGGCCGTAAATATCAGCAAATTCTTCAGCTTCGGTTTCCGCGGTTCCGGTCATACCGGAGAGTTTTTCATACATGCGGAAATAGTTCTGGAAAGTAATCGAGGCCAAAGTCTGGTTTTCCGGYTGAACCGAAACACCTTCCTTGGCTTCCAGCGCCTGGTGCAGACCTTCTGAGAAACGGCGGCCCGGCATCATACGGCCGGTAAACTCATCAATAATCACCACTTCATCATTGCGCACGATATAATCGCGGTCACGCTGGAACAGCTTGTGCGCTTTCAGTGCCTGATTGAGGTGATGCACAATGGTGACATTATCGACATCATAAAGAGAATCGCCTGTCAGCAATCCGGCCTCTTTCAAAGTAGTTTCGAGTTTCTCGGTGCCATCTTCAGTGAAAGATGCTGCACGGGTTTTTTCATCCAGATCGAAATCACTATCTTCCAAATCCGGAATATAGGTGTCGATCTTGTTATACAGATCAGACTTGTCTTCCAGCGGGCCGGAAATGATCAACGGTGTACGCGCCTCATCGATGAGGATGGAATCCACTTCATCGACAATCGCGAAATAATGGTCGCGCTGCACCATGTGATCGATACTGGACTTCATATTATCGCGCAGATAATCAAAGCCAAATTCATTGTTGGTGCCGTAGGTTACATCGCAGGCATAGGCAGCTTTGCGCCCGCCATCTTCCACGCCATGCACAATCACGCCGGTGGTCAGGCCGAGAAATTCGTAAATCTCACCCATCCAGGCCGCATCACGCGAGGCCAGATAATCATTCACGGTAATCACATGCACGCCGCGCCCGGTCAGCGCATTGAGATACACCGCAAGGGTTGCAACAAGGGTCTTGCCCTCGCCGGTTTTCATCTCCGAGATGGAATTTTCATGCAGCACCATGCCGCCGATCAGCTGCATATCAAAGTGGCGCTGGCCCAAGGTACGTTTTGCAGCTTCACGCACGGTCGCAAAGGCTGGCACCAACAGGTCTTCCAGTTTAGCGCCATCGGTTACTTGCTTGCGGAAAACATCGGTCCGGGCACGCAGCTCTTCATCGGAGAGAGCTTCCAGTTCCGGCTCCAAAGCATTGATCGCATCTACATTGCCCTGATAGGACTTTATGCGGCGTTCATTTACTGAACCAAAAAATTTACGGGCAAGAGCGCCAAGGCCAACCATGTGCCATTCCTTAAAATACTACTGAGTACGCTTTTTTACTTAGGCCCTTACCTAACAGATGTGGCAATGACCGATGACAGATAAGAGTGAGGCCATGTCATGTCAACGCGCTAAGCACTGTAGAACGCCCTGAAAGGCAACCTTTTGCCAATTTTTGGGCAATTCCTCGTGATGAGGTTAAGGTCTTGACCCAATTAAGAGGTTATCTCGGCGTCAGACCTTAAAAGATGACAAAATGATAAGGGTGCATAGAAGAATAAAATCAGTTATGTCATCGCAACTTTATTTACATTCCGGTCGCCATAGGCCGCACTTTTATTCAAAGGATCGCGTAACGATGTCTACCAAAGCAACCCTCGCCGCCCTCATTTTGACGCTGGGCGTCAGCACGGCACTTGTTGCCCCCAGCTTTGCCCAAGATGCGACCGACCCAAAAGCTGTGGTTGCCACCGTCGGTGATATCAACATCACCGAGCAGGATTTAACCATCGCGCTCGATGATCTGGCAGATGTCGTAGCCGATGTGGCGGATACCGACAAACGCGCACGTATGGTCGACATTCTCATCGATATGCATTTGTTTGCGCAAGAAGCTCGGGCCGCCAAGCTGCAAGAAACCGACACTTTTGCGCTGCGCCTGCAATTGATGGAAGCACGGGCGCTGCGCAATGCTTATTTCGCTGACAAAATTCTGTCCGGCGTATCGGATGACGATGTCAAAGCGCGTTATGAGCAGGAAGTTGCCAAGATCGAGCCAGAAGAAATGATTTCAGCGCGCCATATCCTGGTGGAAACCGAAGAAGAAGCCAAACAGATCATAACTGATCTTCAGGGCGGTGCGGATTTTCAGACCCTTGCCAAAGAGCGTTCAACCGGACCCAGCGGCCCGCAGGGCGGTGATTTGGGCGAGTTTCGCCGGGGCCAAATGGTGCCACCTTTTGAAGAAGCCGCCTTTGCGCTGGAAGCTGGCAACATCACCACAACACCGGTTAAAACCGATTTTGGCTGGCATGTGATCGAAGTTTACAACAAAAAAACTGCGCCGCTGCCCACCCTGGAGCAGGTGACAGAACAAATTCGCAATCTGGTTGTCAGCGAGCGCTTTACGGCTGAGTTGGAGCGCCTGCGCACCAAATACAAAGTTGAACACGCCCAGAAATAAAAGCTTTATGCGTTTATGCGAAGCGCAAGGGCATGCACGCCGCCGGATAATTCCTCGGCCAGGCACTCATTAATGGCCCGGTGACGCGCTAACCGGGTCATATCGGCAAATTGCGGCGCGGTGATTTCCACCCGAAAATGGGTTTCACCGCCCTCACGCCAGCCGCCATGGCCTTTATGCAGGTGCGATTCATCAATCACCTTCAGCGCACTGGGCTGAAATGTCGCGGTTAGCTTGTGTTCAATCTGGTCTTTGACGGGCATGAAAAGCACTCCGTTGGAAATTAGTTCAGGGAAATAGAGTTCTTGGCTTGAAACACAAGCGGCAAAGCTGCAAAATATCGTGCCTAATTTCATAACCCTCCACAAATGGCCGAGTCGACACCAATAATGAGCGCAGAAAAAAACATTTTTGACAAAATACGCATTTCGCCTGCTAAAAAACGCAAGCGGCAAAAGACCGCGAATGAAGTAAAGCCYGARATAGACACYAATTGTTCTCACGCGGGCTGCGAAAAAAAGGCCACCAACAAAGCACCAAGGGGCCGTGGCCGCGATGGTGARTATTTGTGGTTCTGCATGGAGCATGTGCGCGAATACAACAAAACCTACAATTAYTTTTCMGGTATGGGCGATGAAGCCGTTGCCAAATTCCAGAAAGACTCMTCCCTWGGSCACCGCCCCACCTGGAAAATGGGYGTTAACAACACCGATGGCGTAAAAGAAGCTGGTAAAAAACACGATCCGTTTGAGTTTTTGGCCGAGCGCGCCCGACGYCGCGCCGCTGGCGGCGAAGACAAAACGCCMGATCAGCGYGGGCGYAAACTGCTCAACGTAGAGAAAAAATCRCTTGAAGCRCTGGGCCTAGATGGCAGTGCAACCAAGATTGAAATAAAAAAACGCTTCAAGGAATTGGCCAAAATGCACCATCCCGACGTCAATGGGGGTGATCGMGGGTCAGAAGACAGGTTGCGCGATGTTATTCAGGCCTATAATTATCTTAAATCTGCCGGGTTCTGTTAAAAGAGCTCTTCCACACATAACGACCTCCCAATCATTGCGGCGCCTGTATACGCTTGGCCGCACTGGAGAYAAGAATGACTGAAGCTGCTTTTTCATCGTCCGATACAGACCAGCAGGAYAGCCTGCCCGATATCGARATTTCGGTRCGYGAYACYTACGGCATCGATAGTGATCTGATGGTCCCYGCCTACAGCAAGACCAGCGCTCATGTRCCGGATCTGGACCCWGATTATCTGTTYGATAAAAACACCACKCTGGCCATTCTGGCCGGTTTTGCYCATAACCGCCGCGTTATGGTCACCGGGTATCATGGCACGGGTAARTCYACCCATATYGAGCAAGTCGCTGCACGGCTTAACTGGCCAACAGTGCGCGTCAATCTGGACAGTCATGTCAGCCGTATTGATTTGATCGGCAAGGATGCCATTGTCATTCGTGAAGGCCAACAGGTAACAGAATTCCGCGATGGCATTTTGCCATGGGCGATCAAACACAATATTGCGCTGGTGTTTGATGAATATGATGCGGGCCGTCCCGATGTGATGTTCGTCATTCAGCGGGTTCTGGAACTTCAGGGCAAACTGACCCTGCTTGATCAAAACAAAGTTATCCGCCCGCACCCGTGTTTCCGCCTGTTCTCCACCACCAACACCATTGGTCTTGGCGATACATCGGGGCTKTATCACGGCACACAGCARATCAATCAGGGCCAGATGGATCGCTGGTCCATCGTGACAACGCTCAATTATCTGCCCCATGATCAGGAAACAGCCATTGTTCTGGCCAAAGCGCCACATTACCGGACACCAGAAGGGCGCGAGATTGTCTCCAACATGGTGCGYCTTGCCGATATGACCCGTAGCGCCTTTATCAATGGCGATCTRTCGACCGTGATGAGCCCMAGAACGGTGATCACATGGGCYGAAAACGCCAATATTTTTGATGATATTGCTTTTGCTTTCCAGGTCACCTTCCTCAACAAATGCGATGAGCTGGAGCGCCCGGTTGTGGCCGAGTTCTATCAGCGCTGCTTTGGCGAAGAGCTGCCCCATTCGGCGGCCAATCTGGTTCTAGGCAGTAGTTAGAAAAGCAATGGCGGCGGCAGAGCAAAAACCAAAACCGGCAAGCGGTACAAGCACGTTTAATGCGGTGGAAACCTTCAAGCGCAGCGTGGCAACAACCATGCGCGCCATGGCGGGTGACAGTGAACTGGAAATCACCTTTGCTGCCAATCGCCCCAGCCTGAGCGCCAACCGGGCGCGCTTGCCCGAGCCACCACGCAATGCCAAGGCAAGCGATCTTGCCACGGCGCGCGGCACCGCCGACAGCATGGCGCTGCGCCTGGCAACTCATGACCCGGCCCTGCACGCCAAAAACGCCCCGCGCAGCGAAATTGCCCGCACCATCTTTGATGCGCTGGAGCAAACCCGCTGCGAAACGCTGGGCGCCAAACGCATGTCCGGTGTGGCCAAAAACCTGTCCGCCATGCTGGAAGACAAGTTTGAGCGTGCTGATTATGGTGCCATCAAATCCACCCAGGATGCCCCGCTGGAGCATGCTTTATCGCTGTTGATGCGCGAGCAAATCACCGGTGAAAAACCACCGGAAAGCGCCCGCGAACTGGTCGATATCTGGCGCAATATTGTCGCGGAAAAAACCGGCGGCAATCTGGATTTACTCGGTGATTTTCTGGAAGATCAAGCCGCCTTTGCCAATGCCGTGCGCGATGTGCTGACCGATTTTGGCATGGGCGAAGATCTCAACAGCGCTGGCGATGATCAAAATAATGATGGCGAAGATGGCAGCGACGGTGATGATGGCGGCGATCAGGCGCAAGGCGATGCTGACCAAGATGACGCCGATTCCTCTGAAACCGACGGCCAAAGCGATGCCACCGGCGAAGACCCGGAAGCGGGCGAATCGGAGGCAGGCGATGCCGACTTCGACGATACCGCCGATGATGCCTCCGCCGAGATGGATGATAATGGCGACACCCCGCGCCCCAACCGGCCCGGCAGCTCGCATAACAGCGACAAGGCCTACAAGGTTTATTCGCGCGAATTCGATGAAACCATAACGGCGGAAGACCTTTGCGAATCTGCCGAGCTGGACCGTCTGCGCGCCTTCCTCGACAAGCAGCTTAGCAACATGCAAAGCGTGGTGGCCAAACTGGCCAACCGCTTGCAGCGCAAATTGATGGCGCAGCAAAGCCGCTCCTGGGATTTTGATCTGGAAGAAGGCATTCTGGATTCCGCCCGGCTGATGCGTGTTGTGGTTGACCCAACCGCCGCCCTGTCGTTCAAACAAGAGCGCGATACAGATTTCCGCGATACAGTTGTCACCCTGCTGCTGGATAATTCTGGCTCCATGCGCGGGCGGCCCATTACGGTTGCCGCCACCAGCGCCGATATTTTGGCCAGAACACTGGAGCGTTGCGGCGTGAAAGTGGAAATTCTCGGCTTCACCACCAGAGCCTGGAAAGGCGGACAGGTGCGTGAAAAATGGCTGCAAGACGGCAAGCCTGCCACGCCAGGTAGGCTCAACGATTTGCGCCACATCATCTATAAATCGGCTGATACACCGTGGCGCCGTGCCCGGCGTAATCTTGGCCTGATGATGCGCGAAGGCCTCTTGAAAGAGAACATTGATGGCGAAGCGCTGGACTGGGCGCATAAACGCCTGCTGGCGCGGCCTGAAAGCCGCCGCATTCTCATGATGATTTCCGATGGAGCACCGGTTGATGACACAACTTTGTCCGTCAATCCCGGCAATTATCTGGAAAAGCATTTGCGCCAAGTCATCGAAGAAATCGAAACCCGCTCCCCGGTTCAACTGGTTGCCATTGGCATTGGCCATGATGTGACCCGTTATTACAGCCGCGCGGTGACCATTGTCGATTCAGAGGAACTGGCCGGCGCGATGACCGACAAGCTGGTTGAATTGTTTGATGAAGATGTCGGGCGGCGTGGTTAATTCCATGGCACCTTCGGCACGCACCCAGATTTTTTTAACTGGATGCCGCATTTTGATGGGGCTGTGTCTTGCTGGCGTTGGCCTCCTGAGCCAGAGCGCGCCCGCCCATGCAGCCGATCCCGCACCCTGGAAACTGGATGGTTCCACCAGCATTGATGTTGATGCGCTTCAGCTGGAATCTTTTATCGTTGGCGATACGAAACAAACTTTTGGCGCGCTGCGCTTTATGGGCGGCCTTGCACTGACCAGTACCGCCGATCAGTTTGGCGCTTTTTCTGGCTTAGCGATCAGTGATGATGGAAAACATCTTTTGGCTATCAGCGATACGGGCGAATGGTTCAGCGCGGATATTGCGCGCAGTAATGACAAGCTAAGCGGCCTTAGCAACACCCGCATGGCCCCCGTGCGCGGCAACGATGGCAGTATTCTTAACAAGGGCCATAAATGGAATGCCGACGCAGAAGGGTTGAACTGGAGCGATGGCCGAGCGCTCATCTCGTTCGAGCGGCAAATGGGAAAATTACGCGCGGTTGATTTGGGCACCAAAGGTTTTTTTGCCCCGGCCCGCATTTTGCCGGAAAGCAAATTACTCAACACCATACGCGGCAATCGCGGCATTGAATCAATCGCTGTGCCACCAAAAAACTCCAGCCTTGCCGGCTCACTCATTGCCATTGGCGAGCGGGTGTTGAACGGTGGCAACCACACAGGATGGGTTTTAAAAGGATCTCAGATCAACCGGTTTTTCATTCGTCGCCGCGATGATTTTGATATCACCGCCGCCGAGTTTTTGCCCAATGGTGATTTATTGCTGCTAGAGCGGCGCTTTTCGCTGATCCGCGGCAGTGCCGTGCGCCTTCGCCGCATTGCCGCTGTTGATATCAGTGCCGTTAAAAGCAAACCTGGCATGATATTGGACGGGCTGGATTTGATGACTGCAGATTTGAGCCATCAAATTGATAATATGGAAGGCATGGCCGTGCGAACGGGGCCAGATGGCATGCCCGTCATTCTGTTAATCTCAGATGATAATTTCAATTTCTTCCAGCGCACATTGTTGCTGGAATTTGCGCTGCGGCCAGAGGAGTTCGGCGTTAAGCCGCAGCCCCGCCCAACCCCGAATCAGCTCCAGAATCCAGCCGAGCAGCCGTAGCGCTCATCAAAAAGCGATAGGGCAGCAACAGCAGTATAACGGCCAGCACTTTAACCGCCAGATCACCAAGCGCCCAAGACATCCAGCGCGGCGCGTCAACGCCCAAAGCAATCAGCGGTGCATGCTCAATGGCAAAGCCATCATTGGCCCCCAGCACAGCAAGTTGCGCGGCAAAGGCCAACGTGAAGAACAGGGCTGTATCAAGCACAGAGGCACTGATGGAGGACACCAGAGGCGCTTTCCACCACACACCGGAGCGCAGGCGGTTAAACAGCGACACATCAAGCAATTGAGCCACCAGAAACGCCGAGCCTGAGGCAATGGCGATACGCGGTGTGGCGAATTTGAGTGAGAGGATCACGGCAATAGCAAAACCGACCAGCACCACACGGCGCGCGACGACCGGACCAAAGCGCCTGTTGGTCAGATCGGTGACCAAAAAGGCCAGCGGATAGGTGAAGGCACCCCAGGTCAGCAAATTGGCAAGGTTAAAGCTGCCCAGCATGATCTCGACCGGATGCTGCACCAGATAATTAGAAGCTACCACCACAATTACCATGGCTGCGAGAGCCACATAAAACCCGGTGCGCATAAAAGGCGATACGGTGGATGCAGAATGATCGGTCATGACAGGCCCTCCAAGGCCGGTAATATAGCATGCTTTGCAACAATGCGCACAAACGCGAAACGCGCCCTCACAAAAGTGTGGCGCGTATCAATCGTCGTCAATCGTCTTTAAACGAGGCTAAAAGCCTTAAGCAGCGTCGGCTGCAACAGCGGCGGTAGCCTGCTTTTTCGCGATCAGCTTTTTGATTTTCAAAGCATCTCTAGAAAGCTCAGTGTCTTTCGCCTTCGCAAGAAATGCGTCCAGACCACCACGGTGCTCTACTGTGCGCAGTGCAGCTGCACTCACGCGCAGACGAATCTGCGTGCCCAATGTATCACTCGACAAGGATACATTACACAGATTTGGAAGAAACTTGCGACGCGTTCTGTTTTTCGCGTGGCTTACATTGTTTCCGGACATCACTGCTTTACCGGTTAATTCGCAACGTCGTGCCATGGCACAAACCTTTCAAAGTCAATCAAACTGTCAAAAACCGGCTGCAATCAAAACCAAATAGCGCCCCATACCGAGTACTCGGCACGGACTGGCACCCATCAGCTGCATCCGGGAATAATTCGAGGGCGTCATAGGGCAGAACAGGCATCCTCGTCAAGGATTTACTGCATAAATTACTGTGTTGCATGTCGCTTGCTTACCTTTTTAGCAACAGCATCAGGGCTAAATTTGCAAAACAGCATAGCGCCGCGATTGATTGTGAGATGAATTTAGCTGCAAAGAACCGCCGCATCCTCTCTAAAGGCACATTTTGCGCCCTGTTTCGATTTGAAACGGAGTGGTTAACGTATCAGCGCAATTTTGAGTGCGCCCGCAATCCTCGATAAAACAGCGCGCCATATATGGCAGCCTGATTGGCCATAATCGCTAGATATGGACAGAACATATCCAGAACCAAGCCTGGTCAGTGATTCGTCGCTGTTTCGTTCCCCATCTGGCCCATTGGTTAATAACAGCCCGTACCACAACCCCTTTCTGGGCCCATATAGCTCTGTTTCGAATTGAAACAGCTTTGTTAATTTTTGGGCATGATTCTTCAGGTGCAATCGACAGCCACAAAACTGGCACACTATATGTGGCTTCTTACACCTGCGAAAACACGACATATGACAAGAACRTTTCRGGAACTGCCTAAAGTCAGTGATTCGTCGCCCATTCGTTCYCCRTCTGRCCCATTGGTTAACAAYAGCGCCGCACCACAGCCGCATTACAGCTYTGTGCCGAATTGAAACAGGTTTGTTAATTTTTGGGCGTGATTCTCCAAGTGCGATCAATGGTCATAAAAATGGCACACCATATGTGGGCTCATACACCTGCAAAAACACGACATATGACAAGAACGTTTCGGGAACYAMCAAAAGTCAGTGATTCGTCGCCCRTTCGTTCCCCRTCTGGCCCAGTCATTAACGCGCCAGAACGAAGAATCGTTTTGCTGGGCTGGCNGATGRGYCAAATGTTCCAGAATGAAACAGCAATGTTAAGCTGCAGTGAGAACAAAACTGGCCAATTTGCCACAAACCCTCGTGAATTGTGCCAAGTTTGGCGAGATTTACCACATGTAGTAGAGAACATATAAGGAACTGACGCGCGTCAGCGATTCGGGCACGCTTTGTTCCTGTTCGGTTCAAATGGTTAAGCTGCCAATGCTAAACCAAGGYCAAACTGGCYCATATTGCAGTGCAAACTGTGGCTTGGATGCCACGGCAGGATTGTTTTAACCAGCTTGGCAATCAGGCTGTTGGCAATCGCGCAYCCACAGTGCTATCAACGCGCGATAAATATTACGGAGCGGCACTCTATACTCCATCTGTGATGGGGAATTTGTGGGAATTGCGTTTCGTAACAGGCAAAAACAGGCTAACGCGCCAWATGGGTGCGTTATCCGCAGGACATGAAAGCGGTGCGTTATGTCATTATTTGACGCCCTTCCCGCAATCAAAAACCAGACGGCTCAAAAGCCAGGTCAGTTTACGGCGCAATTGCCAATACAGGCACCAACACGCCTGCGTAACCGTAATGTAACGGCGGTTCTTGGCCCCACAAACACCGGYAAAACCTATCTCGCTATCGAGCGCATGCTGGGCCATGAAAGTGGCATTATCGGCCTGCCTTTGCGCCTGCTGGCGCGCGAGGTGTATAATAARGTCGTTGACCGTGTTGGCCCCGAAAAAGTGGCGCTGGTGACCGGGGAAGAGAAAATCTACCCCAAGGATGCGCGCTATTTCATTTGCACCGTCGAGGCGCTGCCCAACCATACCAATTGTGCCTTTGCCGCCATTGAYGAGGTGCAGCTGGCATCTGATCTGGATCGCGGGCACATATTTACCGATCGCATTTTGAATTTACGCGGCACGCAAGAAACGYTGCTGCTGGGCGCMGAAACCATGCGCGGTATMCTCGAGCGAYTGTTGCCSGGTGTGAACGTTATCACAAGGCCGCGCATGTCGGTGCTGGCCTATACCGGCTCCAAAAAGCTGACGCGCCTGCCGCATCGCTCKGCCATCGTYACCTTCTCGGCCAATGAAGTGTATGCCATTGCCGAGTTGATTCGCCGTCAGCGCGGCGGCGCAGCCGTGGTGCTGGGATCGCTCAGCCCGCGCACCCGCAACAAGCAGGTCGAGCTGTATCAAAACGGTGATGTTGATTATCTSATCGCYACCGATGCCATCGGCATGGGGCTTAATYTSGATGTCGACCATGTYGCCTTTGCCTCGGACAGCAAATATGACGGMTTTCARTACCGCCCGCTGACCGCTGCCGAGATTGGCCAGATTGCCGGGCGCGCCGGACGGCACCTGCGCGATGGCACTTTTGGTGTCTCTCACGCCGTACAACCCTTTAATGATGAACTGGTACAGGCGATTGAAAGCCACCGCTTTCCGCCGGTCAAAATCCTGCAATGGCGCAACCGCGAGCTGGATTTCTCCACCCTTGAGGATTTGCGCCATGCCCTTGATGTCACACCCGACCAACCCGGCCTGACCCGTGCCCCGCCAAGCGATGATATTGAGGCGCTGGACCGCCTGCCGMGTGACCCKGAAGTTAARGCRCTGGTCACATCGCCCGATAAGGTYGAGCTGTTGTGGAACGCCTGCCGGATACCCGATTACCAAAACATTTCACCTGGCCARCATTCAGATATGGTCAGCCAGATTTTYCGCTTTTTGGCCAAGGATGGCCGRATTGATGAGGATTGGTTTGCCCGCCAGGTTAAGCGCGCCGATAAGCCCGTTGGCGATATCGATACGCTTTCTGCGCGTATTGCCGAGGTGCGCACCTGGACATTTGTTGCCAACCGCGCCGATTGGCTGGAAGACAGCTGGAGCTGGCAAGAAGAAACCCGCGCCGTGGAAAACCGCCTTTCCGACGCGCTACATGATCAATTGACCCAAAGATTTGTCGACCGCCGCACCGCTGTGCTGATGCGGCAACTGAAAGAGAAGACTATGCTTGATGCCGAAATTAATGATGCCGGGGATGTGATGGTAGAGGGCCACCATGTTGGCCAGCTTTCCGGTTTTCGTTTCCAGCCAGATCCCACCGCTGAGGGCATTGATGCCAAAGCGGTGCGCTCCGCTGCCGATAAAATACTGGCCGATGCKATCAGCAAAAAAGCCGCCAAGGCTGCCCAAAGCCCCAACGAAGATTTTACCCTTGGCAGYGATCAATCTCTGCGYTGGCGCGGCGAAGTTGTTGCCCGGGTAATTGCAGGCGCAGAATTATTAAAACCACGTAAAAAGACGCCACCCCATTCGGCGGTTCCCGTTACGTTGTCATCATCAGAAAGAAATTGTACTGGTGCTGCGGCGGTACCATTTGCTTGCAATGCAGAGCCCGGAAAGACCAATACGTAATCAACACTACCTACATTATCACCGCGGATTTGAGTCCCCGCGTCAATATCGAGCACGGCTAAAGACGCAGCGTCACCAATTTGAACGCGTCCTTCTAGGAACCACGTTACGACTGAGCTCATAGTGGCATTTTCGGTCAAAGTACCTTCGATTTGACACTGGCTAACGCCAATATCAGTTACCGTAAAGTTGCCAACTGCGGGGCACGCTGTATCTGCCACCACACTGCCACTACCGCCACC
>NVXB01000022.1 GCA_002746425.1 Hyphomicrobiales bacterium
CGCCCGGCAAATATTTTTATCAAGGTCGGGCGGAACATATGTTCAAGCGCCCCTGCAAACAAAATAACAAGCCCCTGAATGACGACGATCATATCGCGGGTGATGGCAGGCATGGCAAAGGCCAACTCTGCGCCGCCCTGATACAGGATGCCAAACAACACCGATGCCAACACGATGCCAATCGGATGCGAGCGCCCCATCAGTGCAACGGCGATACCGACAAAGCCGTAGCCAGCAGTAAAATTATCCTGCAATCTTTGCGCAGCGCCCATCACCTCGTTAAGCGCCATCATCCCGGCAAGTGCACCCGAGATAAGCATGGTCACAACAATGATTTTGGTGGGTGAAATACCGGCATAAATCGCCGCTGTCTGGCTGAAACCAAAGGTACGCATTTCATAACCAAGTCGGGTGCGCCAAATGAGGATGTAGACAAAGACGCAGCAAATCAATGCCCAGAATATCGAGATATTGGCCGGTGAATAACCAAAGGCTGGAAAGAAATCTGCCAATAATGGCAGCGTGCCACCCTCAGCAAACCGCGCCGTCGACAGCTCCATGGAGCCTGGCACTTTCAGCACATTGACCAGCAGATAGACCATCACAGACGCCGCGATGAAGTTGAACATAATGGTGGTGATCACCACATGGCTGCCGCGCCGCGCCTGTAGCCAGGCGGGGATCAGCGCCCAGGCCGCGCCAAACAGGCCCGCGCCAATAATCGCCAATGGAAAGGTAATCCACCACGGAAAGCTTGCCCCAAAGGTCAGGCACACAAGGGCCACGCCAAGCCCGGCAATATAGGCCTGCCCCTCACCGCCAATATTGAACAGCCCGGCATGAAACGCCACCGCGACCGCAAGGCCAGTGAAGATGAAATTGGTGGTGTAATAGATGGTAAAGCCGATGCCCTCGCCATAGCCCAGCGAGCCGAACAGCATTTCTTTCACGGCCTGAACCGGGCTTTCACCGATAAACAGCACCACCAGCCCCGACACCAAAAACGCAGCGGTGACATTGAGAAGCGGGATCAGCCCCAAATCTACCCATTTTGGCAATTGTCCATTCATGACGGCTTTGCCTCCAATATCATTTGTCCGGTTTCATCCAGAGCGCAGAACGGGTTGTGAGCTATTTCCCACAAGTGCCCATCCAAATCTGTGAAGTAACCAGAATAACCGCCCCAAAACACTTTTTGGGGTGGCTTGGTTGATGTCGCACCGGCCTCGATAGCCCTGGCATAAAACGCATCGACATCGGCCGTTGAAGGCAGATTGAGCGCAAGGGCTAAACCTGCAAAACCAGCAGGAACACCTTTTTCGCTCGGGCCTTCCACTCCGGCATCTTCAGCCAAAGCCGATTTGCCAAACAGCCCAAGCGTGATGTTGGCCCCGATCATAAAAACAACATTTTCATTAGACGGCGCAGCGACAACCCAGCCAAGCTTTTGGTAGAACTGCGTGGCCTTTGGTAGATCATCTGACCCCAGTGTAACCATTGAGATGTGGGCATTTGACAGGCTAGATGAGGTCATTCGGCGGCCTCATTGCTCTCAACACCGGCCATCAACATGCCAATTTCACCCTCGGGTGTTTCCGGCGAACATTCGCCGATGATACGCCCGGCAAACATCACCAAAACGCGGTCTGACATGGAGCGAATTTCATCGAGTTCCACAGACACCAGCAAAATGGCTTTGCCCGCATCGCGCATTTCAATAATGCGCCGGTGGATAAACTCAATCGCGCCAATATCCACGCCGCGTGTTGGCTGGCCAATAATCAGCACGTCCGGGTTTTGCTCCATCTCGCGCGCCAGCACAATTTTCTGCTGATTGCCGCCGGAGAAATTGATCGTTTTCAAACGGTTATTGGGCGGGCGAATATCGTATTTTTTGATCTTCTTGTCGGCATCCGCGCGCATGGCGGCAATATCCAGAAACGGGCCATTCACATAGGCGTCGCGTACCTGATAACCCAAAATAGCGTTTTCATTTTGCTCAAAGGGCAGCACCAACCCCATGTGATGCCTATCCTCTGGTACATGGGCCATGCCCTTTTCGCGCAGCAAAGCCGGGTCGGCATGCTGGGTAACGTGAATAGGCTCACCCTTGAGCAGAACGCGCCCGCTCTCGGCCCGTCGAATACCAGATATGGCTTCCAGCAATTGCGACTGGCCGTTGCCAGCCACCCCGGCAATGCCGACAATTTCGCCAGCGCGCACGTTAAATGACACATTGTCGACCATGGCCACGCCGCGCGCGTCCTTAACGGTCAGCCCTTCGACTTCCAGCAAAATTTTGCCCGGTGTCGCAGGGGATTTTTCAACATCCATCAACACGCTGCGGCCAACCATCAGCTTGGCAAGCTCTTCTACGCTGGTGTCTTTTGTGTCCAGCGTTTCCACAATTTCGCCGCGGCGCATAACAGACACCTTATCGGTGATCGCCATGATTTCGCGCAGTTTGTGGGTGATCAGAATAATGGTTTTACCCTGAGCTTTCAGTTGTTCAAAAATGCGGAATAAATGATCAGCCTCAGCCGGCGTCAACACGCCGGTTGGCTCATCCAAAATAAGTATTTCAGCGCCGCGATACAGCGCTTTGAGAATTTCTACACGCTGTTGCAGGCCAATAGGCAACTCTTGCACGATGGCGTCAGGATCAACCTCAAGCTGGTATTCTTCTTCCAGATGTTTGAGATCACTTCTGGCCTTGCCGATAGCGCCRGAAAGGATCGCRCCGCCYTCTGCNMCCAANRATRATATTTTCCAGAACRGAGAAGTTTTCRACCAGCATAAAGTGCTGGTGCACCATGCCAATGCCCGCAGCAATGGCTTCCTGGCTGTCTTCAATATGTATGGGTTGGCCCTTGATCCGTATCTCACCGGAATCGGCTTGATAGAAGCCGTAAATGATCGACATCAAGGTCGATTTACCAGCGCCATTCTCTCCAACAATACCGTGGATAGAGCCCTGCGCCACAGACATGGTGATGTCTTTATTGGCGTGAACCGGGCCAAAATGCTTGTTAATRCCAATCAGCTCTATGGCAGGRGGAACTGAATTGGKGGAATTGTTAGATGATTTTTCTTGAGTCTCTGACATAGCCACTCAACCGTACTCAAATGWGAAAAGCCCCCGCGAAAATCGCGAGGGCTAAAGAATGCAATGCTTACATTACAGGGCAAGAATCAGAGGACATATAGTCATGCACTTTGATTTTGCCGGAGATGATATCAGCACGCGCTTGCTCAACAGCCATTTTCATATCAGCTGTGATCAGGTCTTTATTGTGCTCATCCAACGCCCAGCCAACACCGTCTTCAGCAAGGCCAAGAACGTTGAAGCCAGTCGCGAATGTATCGTTTTTGGCATCCATGAATGCGTTATAAACAGCAACATCAACGCGTTTCAGCATAGATGTCAGAACGCTACCGGAATGCAGATAGTTCTGATTGCTATCCACACCAATGGAGAATTTGCCAGCATCTTTGGCTTTTTGCAGAACACCAATACCGGTGGCACCTGCCGCTGCATAAACAACATCAGCGCCAGCATCGATCTGAGCCTGCGTGATTTCGCCGCCCTTCACCTTATCATTCCATGCAGACGGTGTATCGCCGGTCATGTTCTGAATAACTTTGGCATCAGGATTAGCCGCTTTTACGCCCTGCACATAACCACAAGCAAATTTGCGAATGAGGGGAATGTCCATGCCGCCAACAAAACCAACAGTGCCGGTTTCAGACTTCATGCCAGCCAGCAGGCCAACAAGGTAGGAACCTTCATGCTCGTTGAACACAACGGAGCGCACATTTGGCTGATCAACAACCATGTCGATGATGCCGAATTTCAAATCAGGAAATTCTGCAGAAACCTTGTTCATGGCTTCTGCCTGCGCAAAGCCCATCACGATAATTGGGTTGTGGCCGCGGCGCGCAAAGTTGCGCAATGCCTGCTCACGCTGGGATGCATTGGTGATTTCAAATTCAGCATAGCTAATGCCAGTGTCTGATTTGAATTTCTCGGCGCCGTTGTAAGCTGCCTCGTTGAATGACTTGTCAAATTTGCCACCCATATCAAAAATGAGAGCTGGCTTGAAGTCGGCTGCAAATGCCGATGTGGCCATCATCGCAGCGGTGGCCACTGCCGCAAATAGTTTGAGTTTCATAACGCTTCCGCTTTTCTATGCCTGCCGCTTTGATGGAAACACTTGATGCGTCTCAACTGCCCGGCAGTGCTTGGTTAATTCAGTAAAACAACAATAGCTTTGCATGCCATTCAAAATATTGCATCGCTTTTTTTAAGAAGCCGTGGTCATTTGGGGAAAAGCCTATGTTTATCTTTACGTAGATGCAGGAATTGCCAAAATGAATGCAAAGAATAACGCAAAGAATACTGGCGCCAAGGCCCCGGCGCGGTCACAAAAACCAAGGCTGGCATTGATTGCTCATGATGAAAAAAAAGCGACATTAGTCACGTTTGTCATACGCCACCGGGCGGTATTGGCGGGGTTTGATTTGGTTGCGACGGGCACGACGGGCGGCAAGATTAAGCAAGCCTGCCCCGAGCTGAACGTGACATTGATGAAAAGCGGCCCGCTGGGCGGCGATCAGCAGATTGGCGCGATGATTGCCGAAGGGGCCATTATGGGCCTGATCTTCTTCATGGATCCGCTCACACCAATGCCCCATGATGTCGATGTCAAAGCCCTGCTGCGCCTAGCTGTGGTTTATGATGTGGCCACCGCGCTCAACCGCGCCACCGCAGAATTGCTGCTTGCCAATTCGACTTTGGCGGAGATGGCGCACGACTAATCACAGGCTTTTTTGATGGAGAACACTCAAACTTGGCCAAACCCAAGGCACGACTACGCTTGACCATTTGTGAGAATTTTTGTTTGTCTGTCGGTTAATTTCTGTCTCCATTATAGAGTTTAGACCATGCCCATTCTATCCCGTCCGGTACTCAGCGAAACAATGTCCTATCCCGTTTTGGTCGCGGATATTGGCGGCACAAATGCCCGCTTTGGCATCCTCACCGATGCCCATGCCGATTTAAAAGAGTTTGAGACCGCAAAAACTGCCGATTTCGATGGTTTGGAAGAGGCTGTTGGCGCCAAAATTTTCGCAAAAACCGGCATTATGCCGCGCTCCGCCGTGCTGGCCCTTGCCGGTCCGATCAACGGTGATGAAGTGCCGCTGACCAATTGCGACTGGGTGATCCGCCCCAAGGAATTGATGGAATCGCTTAATCTCAATGATGTCATTCTGGTCAATGATTTTGAAGCGCTGGCATTGGCCCTGCCCTCACTTGAAGATGATGATTTACAAATTATCGGCAGTGGCAAATTGACCACCAGCGGGACCAAAATCGTTGTAGGTCCAGGCACCGGCCTTGGCGCTGCGGGCATGGTGCACGCCGATAGCATGTGGGTGCCGGTGCCGGGAGAAGGCGGGCATATCAGCCTTGGACCAGACACTGACGACGAGTTTGCGCTATGGCCGCATATTGAAAAAGAGCATGGCCGCATTTCTGCCGAAGCTTTGTTGTGCGGACGAGGTCTTGTTCGGCTTTACCGGGCTGTAACCGCCTGGAAAGGCGCAAAAGCGATCTATGAAACACCCAGCGAGATTACATCCGCCGCCCTTGCAGGCACTGATGAGCATGCCGTGACCAGTCTAAATGTTTTTTGCCGAGTGCTGGGCCGCGTTGCGGGCGATCTGGCCATTATCTTCATGGCCAAGGGCGGGGTTTACCTGGCCGGTGGCATCTCGCAGAAAATCGCCGGTTTTCTGGCGCAATCAGAGTTTCGAGAGGCTTTTGTTGCCAAAGCGCCGCACCGCCATTTGATGGAAGAAATTGGCACTGCCGTTATCATGCATGAGCGCCCGGCCCTAAAGGGTCTGGCCGCCTATGCGCGCACCCCGCAACGTTTTGGTCTGGAATTGCAGGGCAAACGCTGGCGCAAAAATCAATAAAGATGCGCGTTGTTGGCTTTGAACCAATCGACAAATTTGGCCACGCCCACTTCCAGCGATGTGGTGGGCGCAAAGCCATAATCGCCTGAGATGCGCGAGATATCGGCAAAGGTTTCCTTCACATCACCAAGCTGCATCGGCAGAAACTCTTTCTCCGCTTCCTTGCCCAGGCCCCGTTCTAAAAAACCAATCAGATCCATCAGGGCTTCCGGCTTGTTGTTACCGATATTATAAAGCCGGTGGCCATCTTCCACGGCACGCGCTGGCGTTTGATCGGCCACCGCCAAAACACCGCTGACGATATCATCGATATAGGTGAAATCACGCCGCATATCGCCGTTATTATAGACCGCAATCGGACGATCCTCACAAATCGCCTTGGCGAACTTCCACAGCGCCATATCCGGCCGCCCCCACGGCCCATACACGGTAAAAAACCGCAAACCGATCAGCGGCAAATCATAAAGATTGCTGTAGGCGACGCTCATCAACTCATCGGCGCGCTTGGTCGCCGCATAGAGCGATACGGGCTTTTCCACCGGATCATCTTCCGAAAACGGCAATTTGGTATTGCCGCCATAAACCGAGCTGGATGAGGCGTAAACCATCCGCTCCAGCGTGTCGCAATTGCGGGCAATTTCCAGCATATTGAGATGACCAGTAAGATTGCTCGATCCATAAGTTTCTGGATGATCGATTGAATAACGCACCCCGGCCTGCGCCGCCAAATGAATGATTTTTGTTAGTTTCTCACCTGAAATAGCATCTCGTATGGATGCGATCTCGGCAATATCAGCTTGTACAAACCGAAAATGATTATGATGAGGGGCAAGCGCCGCCAACCGCGCTTTTTTAAGCGCAACGGCATAATAATCATTGAGATTATCAATCCCGATCACACGCTCCCCGCGCTCCAACAAGCGCCGGGCCACATTAAATCCAATAAACCCGGCCACGCCGGTCACGAGATAGGTCATATCATTCCTGTATGTCGTAGTTTTGGAGAGAGTTTATCAAAATTTATTGCGCCTTGCCAATGTCACCCGGCTTTTCTGGCCATTTGTGTTTTGGATAGCGCCCGCGCATATCGGCGCGCACATCGGCCCAGGAGCCTTGCCAGAAAGCGGGCAGGTTTTGGGTGATTTGAATGCTGCGTTGGGCTGGCGATAACAGATTGAGCACCAGCGCGACGTTGCGGGCGATAGTGGGGTGGGTGGTAAGTCCGTAAAACTCGTGCACCCGTGCACTGATCACCGGGCCACTGGCACCGCTATAATCGATTTTCAGTGGACGACCGCTGGGCAAAATGTAGTTTTTCGGCGCTAATTGCTCCAATTGATGAATGTTGGGCATGCGCGCCTTCAACGCCTCAATGACCATTGACTGGTTGAGACCTTTGAGACTAGTGACGCCCGGAAAATAAGGCCGCAGCCAATTCTCTACATCCGCTAGTAGGTCAACCGGATTACTATCTGGCCATTCATCGCCAAGATTTGTGTGCAGAAATTGCAGGCGGGCCATCAGCGCTTTGGTGGCGTCTGGAAACAGGGCTGTTTCAAATTTGGTACTGGCAATGCTTTGCCAAAACAAATCCTGCGCGGCTTGTTGATCTTTGGGTTCAATCGCCGCGCTTTCAAGTACAATAGCGCCCAGTTTGCGCACGCGTTTTGCGACAACGCGCCCGGCGCTGCGGTCAAAATCCATCACTTCACTGGTCACGGCGTAGGCATCGATATGGCTGAGATATTCGTCTTGTGACAACGGCAGGGCCACGGTCATTCTTAAATTGGCCGCCGTGCCAAACAGGCCGCCAACAATCAGATATTTTTGCTTGGCAAAATCATGATCATCGGGGCAATTGATGCGCTGTCCGCTGGCCAGTTGAAACTGCCCCTGCGCTTTATTTTGGGCGATCCAGTTTGGAAATGCTTTTAGTAAAAGTGCGCCAAGCTCATCATGGCTGATTTTGGGACCGTCGGGTTTGATGTTCAAGCGCCGGCACAAATTAGCAAAACCTTGCGGCGGGTTTCGGATCGCGGCTGCGGCAAAACTTACGCGCAGATCAATCTCCCGGTTTTGGCTTGAATCCATGATCAATGCTGCCAGCAATGCCGCGCTGCGCATTTTTTTATGATCGTTGCCAACGCTCAAAATCATGGCACCTAGATGCGGCTCTACCGGCAATTTATGCAGGCGCTTGCCAAGCTCGGTTATGCGGCCACCCTCATCAAGTGCACCGATTTGCAACAGCTCAGCCTTTGCTGCCAATAAATTGCCGCTAAGCGGCTGGTCCAGCAGGTTCAAATCGGCTGGGTCAGTAAGGCCCCAATCGGCAATATCCAGCACAAACCCCAAAAGGTCGGTTTCGAGCAATTCTGGCCGATCATAGGCTGGCATAGACCGTGTTTCCGGCTCGGCCCAAAGCCGGTAGCACACACCGGGTTCGACCCGCCCGGCACGTCCGCGCCGCTGATCTGCCGCCGCCTGACTTTCCTTGCGGGTTTCAAGCGATGTTGCACCGATTTGCGGAATGTATCTGGGTTGCCGCGTCAGCCCGCTATCGATGACAATGCGCACGCCCTCAATCGTCATCGAGGTTTGGGCCAAATTGGTCGACAGCGCTATTTTGCGCATGCCTTTTGGCGCCGGTTCCAAAGCGCTGCGCTGCGTCTTGAACGGCAAACCGGAATAAAGCGGCGCAACCACAATGTTTTTATTTAGTGCAAAAAAATCGTTCAAAGCTTTTCGCGTTCGTTCAATTTCCGAGCGACCGGGAAGAAACACCAGCACACTGCCGCTATGCGCCTCCATGGCCGCTTTTACGGCGCTCACGGTTTGCGCAACAATGCTTATGCGCGGCTTGCCGGGAACGTAAAAGGTTTCCACCGGATAGGCCCGACCCTTTGAAGAAATAACCGGCGCATCGCCCATCAAGGCTGAAACCGCGCTGGCATCGATGGTAGCGGACAGCACCATAAGTTTCAAATCATCGCGCAAGGCCGATTGTACATCCAGCGCCAATGCGAGGCCCAAATCGGCATCAAGTGAGCGTTCATGAAACTCGTCAAACAGAACTGCACCAATGCCGGGCAATTCTGGCTGATCCAATATCATGCGGGTAAAAACGCCCTCGGTCACCACTTCCAATCGGGTGTTTGGGCCAATTCTGGTATCAGCGCGCATACGCAGGCCAACGGTATCGCCGACCTTTTCGCCAAGGGTTTTGGCCATGTATTCTGCCGCCGCTCTGGCGGCAACGCGCCTTGGCTCCAGCAGGATAATTTTTTGACCCGCCATTGCCTTTTCCAGCAAGAGCCATTGCGGAACCTGCGTGGTTTTACCGGCGCCCGGCTCGGCCACCAGCACGCAATTGGCATTGTCCCTGAAACTTTGCAGCAGCTGCGCTTTTACGGCCTCAATCGGCAAAGACATTTTTAGCTGCCTTTCATGCCCTCAAGCGGCGAGATGACAGCGCCGCCAGCGGCCTTGGCATCATCGCTATCATGGGTGACAAGCAGCACCGGCAGATTACGGCTTTTGGCCAGCGCAAACACGGTTTCGCGTAATTGCGCACGCCGATCGGCATCAAGTTTTGAAAACGGCTCGTCGAGCAGCAGGGCTTTGGGTTCTGACAACAGCACCCGCATCAAGGCGATACGCGCTTTTTGTCCGCCGGATAGGGTTGCAGGATCGCGATCAAACATGCCCGCCATGCCCACTTCTTCCAGCGCGGTTTCCGCAAGTTGTTTGCGATGGGCCACACCTTTTTGGCTGGGCGGAACGGCGAAAAGCAGGTTTTGCCCAACGCTCATATGCGGAAACAGCAGCGGGTCTTGAAACAAAATGCCGACATGGCGCTTTTCAGCGGGCAAAGTATCAATGGCCAAACCATTAAGCTGAATGGCACCGCGCCCATCAAAAGCACGATCCAAGAAGCCGCCAATATAGGATAGCAGCGTAGACTTGCCACAGCCAGAGGGGCCCATAATGGTCAAAATATCGCCGGGCCGCACATCGGCATTTACATGGACCAGTGGTTTGCCACCAAGAAGAATGCACACATCTTGCAGCAACAGGCCCGAATTTTGATCACTCATGCATGCTCTCTCAAACCACGCCGATGCCGATACACAATCGCAGGAATGGCCAAGGCCAGCCCGAAACCGATAAACGGCAAAACTGTCTGCACCAGTGCATAAACGCCAATGACGCGCCTGTCACCGCCTGATGACAGGGCGATGGCCTCGGTGGTGATGGTTGGGAAGCGCCCGCCGCCGATAAGCAGCGTTGCCAAATACTGGCCAATCGATACGCCAAAGCCCACAGCGGCAGCGGTTAAAATGGGGGTTAGCATCATCGGTACGCGCACCCGCCAAAACACTGAATTGTCTGAGTGGCCCAGCCCATGCGCGACAGCGGCATAGCGTTTATCCCAAGCCGCCCAAGGGTCTGCCAGCGAGAGGTAAACATAGGGCAGCACAAACACGACGTGGGTGAACACCACGGCCAGCATATTGGCGTTGCTGCCCAATTGCAGAAACAGCACCTGCAAGCCAAACAAAAAGCTGATTTGCGGAACGATGAGCGGCAGATAGAGCAGCACCAACGCGCGGCCCGAAATGGCTTTTCCAGAGCGAGCTTCCACCTCCAGACAGCTAAGGGTCAAAGCGATGGCAATGGCTGTGGAAATAAGCCCGATGACGATAGAATTTTGCAGCGGTAGGCCAAAGCTTTCGCTCTGGCGCATCCATGTGGCGGTTGTAAAAGCGACGGGCAAGGGATCTGGAAACCGCCAGAAACCGGCGATGGACCAGATGCCCAAAACGAGTATGCCTGCCACAACCAACAGGGCAAATGTGGAGGCGATGATTGCAACGGCGGGCCTAAAAGCGGCATCGCAATAATGGCGTGCGCCGGAGGATAATAGAGGCGTGCCTAGCCGCTTGCCTAGTTTTTCAAAACCAAGCCAGAACAGCAGCGCCAAGGCAGTTACCGCGAGCTGTAATTGCGCCCCGGCGGAGGCCTGAAAGCGCATGATGATTTCTGGGTCATTCATCCATTGCAGCAGACGAATAGACAGCGGCGGCGGGGTTGTGGGACCAAGGATAATGGCGACATCAACCACGGATGTGGCATAGGCCAACACTGCGAAAACCGGCAGGCGTATCTGGCGATAAACAATTGGAAAGGTGGTTTTGAAGAAGCCGGTGATCGGCCCATAGCCCAACGATGCTGCGACATGGGCTTTGCGCCGCGCATCAGATTGCGGCAGCGCGGCCAGCGACATCAACAGTAAAAACGGTATTTCCTTGGCGATCAGACCGGCCATCATCGACAGGCCCATCGTATCGTTGACGATCAGCCAGTCCGGCGGACGGGCAAAGCCAGTTAGCCAAGGCGAGAGCAGGCGTGCGATCCAGCCAGATGGCGCGATGAGAAACGCCAGGCCAAAAGCCGCGGCCGCGTGGGGCACAGAGAGCAGCGGAGACAGCAAGCCCTGCAGCGCGCTGAAAAACCGCGTGCCCTGCCAACCGGCGATGACAAGCATGACGACAGACAAGGAAATAAAAGTGGTGATCAGCCCGACATAAAGGCTGATCAGGGATGATTGAACAATGCCCGGCGTGTTGAGAACGCTGGCAAAATGTTCCAGCGTGAATTGCGTGCCGCCAAGGCTGGGCAAAATGCCAAAGGCCGGTAATGCGGTGCCCAAAAGGCCCGCGAGAACCGGACCAATCAGAACAATAATAGTAAAGGCAGGAACATGTTTTAGCACGCGTTCCTGCCTCCCCAAATATTGATATTAAAGCTCATTTGAGCCGATTAGACGCCGTAGCGGGAAAGCCAAGCTTTTTCCAGCTCAACCATCCACGATGGATGCGGCTCTGGCAAGACGGTGCCGAGCTGATCTGGTTTCAAGGTTGCAATGCCCAGCTCCAGTTTGTTGAACATATCGCGATCCGCATCGGGCGTAGATGTCACATCCAGCACCGTTGGGTCACCCCAAACGGTTGGGTCCTGCTTGCGCAATTGCGCTTCTGGCGACATCAGGAAGTCGGCCAGCACCATCGCGCCAGCTTTAACGCCTGAATTGAACGGAATGGCCACAAAATGCGTGTTGCCAATGGTGCCTTTGTCCAGAACAAAGGAGCGCACTGTGTCGGGCAACTCATTGTTGGCGATGGCGTTGGAGGCCGCAGATGGATTGAACGCAAACGCTATATCCAGCTCGCTATCGGCCAGCAATTGGCGCAGATGCGCGGTGTTTTTGGGGAAGGTGCGCGCGGTGCGCCACAGATTGGGGTGTAGCTTGTCGAGATAAGCAAAAAGCGGTTCTGTGACAGCGGCAAAATCAGCATCAGCAGCCGGACTTTGCAGCACGGCAGGATCAGCCACCAACTCATAAAGCGCTTGCTTTAGAAAAGTAGTGCCGATGTAATCGGGCGGCTGCGGATAGGAAAAACGACCCGGATTGGCTTTGGACCATTCTAGCAGCGCCGACATGCTTTTTGGTACTTCTTTGGTGACGGCGGTATCATAGAAAAACACCAATTGCGCCATGCCCCATGGGGCTTCAAGGCCATCGGTTGCAACGGTAAAATCGTTGATAACGGTAGGTTTGCCAGCCACATCAACATATTTGAAGTTGGGCAGTTTATTGGCCCAGCTCTCGGACAACAACAAGCCTTC
Source organism: Hyphomicrobiales bacterium (assembly GCA_002746425.1). GTDB lineage: Bacteria > Pseudomonadota > Alphaproteobacteria > Rhizobiales. The sequence continues at coordinate 12,673 of NVXB01000022.1, forward strand.
GCGCTTCATGGCTGCAAAGTTTTCGCCGTTAATCCAGATGAGATCGACAGCGCCTTTGTCAGTCACACCAGCGGTTTTCTCGGCCAGTACTTGTGAGACCACAGCGCCGGTATCGCTGACTTTAACATGCACTACGTCAACGCCGTGGCGCTCTTTCAATTGGCGTCCGGCCCAGGCGATATAATCATTAATGCGCGGCTCACCGCCCCAGGCATGCCAATAAACGGTCTGGCCTTTGGCTTCTTCCAGCACGGATGGCCAGTCAGACGGGTCGGCGGCTTGGGCGGAACCCATCGCCAATGTGGCAGCAAAGGCTGCGCTGATAATTTGTTTGATCATGTTCTCGCTCCTTGAAAGGATGTCCGATTTACGCGGCATTTCATTATCCGCCAAAGGCCTGAATTCGCTGACACGGTCAACTAACAATAACTTGATTGCCGCGAAGCTTCGTTATGCCCGCTGGCTTAAAGTGCGGCCCACGGCATCTTTCCAGCCCGCATATTTTGCGTCTCGTGTCGCGTCATCCATGGCAGGCTCAAAAGTTTTATCCAGCCGCCAGCGTGATGCGAATTCGGCCTTATCACCCCATACCCCGACATGCGATCCGGCAAGCCACGCAGCGCCAAGGGCGGTTGTTTCCAGCACGGTTGGGCGATCGACCGGCGCGTTCAAAATGTCGGATAAGAACTGCATGGTCCAGTTGCTGGCCACCATACCGCCATCCACGCGCAGCACGGTATCGGCGCTGGATGACCAGTCTTTGCGCATTGCTTCCAGCAAATCGCGGGTCTGATAGCACACCGCTTCCAGCGCAGCGCGGGCAAATTCATTGGGGCCGGTGGCGCGGGTGAGGCCAAACATGGCACCACGCGCCTCGGCATCCCAATAGGGCGCGCCAAGGCCGACAAAGGCGGGCACTAGATAGACGTCTTGTTGTGGATCGGCCTGCGCCGCCATGCCGCCGGACTGGCTGGCATCATCAATGATTTTGAGGCCATCGCGCAGCCATTGCACCGCCGCGCCCGCGATAAAGATAGAACCTTCAAGCGCATAGGTAACCTCGCCGTTCAACCGATAGGCCACGGTTGTCAGAAGGCGGTTATTTGAGGGTACGGCTTTGTTGCCTGTGTTGAGCAACGCAAAGCATCCAGTGCCATAGGTGGATTTGAGCATGCCCGGTTCAAAACAAGCCTGACCAATAGTGGCGGCCTGCTGATCGCCAGCGACCCCGGCGATGGGAATGGCAGCGCCCAAAATGGCAGGATCAGTGGTGCCGAAATCCGCTGCGCAATCCAGCACCTCTGGCAACATGGATTTTGGAATGTTCAAAATGGCCAGCAACTCATCATCCCATTGCTGGGTGTGGATGTTGAAGATGAGCGTGCGCGCGGCGTTGGTGGCATCGGTAACATGAGATTTGCCGGAGGTAAGCCGCCAGATCAAAAAACTGTCGATGGTGCCAAAAGCCAACTCGCCCGCTTCAGCGCGTGCCCGCGCGCCATCCACATGATCCAGCAACCAGGATAATTTGGTGCCGGAGAAATAGGGGTCGAGCAACAGGCCCGTCTTGGCCGTGAACAATGCCTCATGGCCATCAGCTTTAAGCGTATCGCACATGGCGAAGGTGCGCCGGTCTTGCCACACAATAGCGCGGTGGATCGCCTCACCGGTTGCCCGGTCCCACACCACAATGGTTTCGCGCTGATTGGTGATGCCAATGGCGGCGATATCGCCCGCGCTTAGCGAAGCATTTGCCAGCGCATCTTTTGCCGTGCTGACCACCGAGCGCCAAATTTCTTCGGCGTCATGCTCTACCCAGCCGGAGTTTGGAAAATGCTGCTCAAACTCCAGTTGACCACTGCCCAGCGCGGTAAAACTATCGTCAAATACAATGGCCCGGCTAGAAGTGGTTCCCTGATCAATCGCTAAAATGTGTCCTGACATAAAACCTCTGCTAAATTCTCGGCGTTACAGCCGTCGCTGACCGGCAATTATCTCCTGATACACAGTTTGGCTTAGCGAGACATAGGCTTTGGCCTTGTGATCCATGATCAAAATCGGGTCGGACACACTTTGCAGATCAAAGCCTTGTTTGACCAGTTCAATCTTGCGCTGTTTGAAGGTGCCAGTGGTCTCGATCTTGCCCTGAATGCGTAAAAACACCGGGCGAGCATAATCGGGCAGATGCTCGCAAACATGGCTGTAAAACTCTTGCGGGTCAAAGCCATCTTCGACCACCAGAGCCACCATGCCAGCGCGCCCTTCCATGCCCGGCACCACAACGCCGTAAGCATTGGCCTCATCGACACCATCGTACACGGACAGGTTTTCAGAAACTTCTGAGGTCGCGACATTCTCGCCCTTCCAGCGGAACGTATCGCCAATCCGGTCGACAAAATAGAAATAACCAAGCGCATCACGGCGCATTAAATCACCGGTGCGGAACCAGCGATCGCCCTCGTTAAAAACGTTTTCGAGAATTTTGCGCTCGTTTTCAGAGCTGTTGGAATAGCCCTCAAAACGCTGGCTTGGCCGTTTGGGATCGTTGAGGATTTGCGAAATCACCTCGCCCGTTTCATCAGGGTCACATTTTTCGCAGCGCCCATCGGCATTGCGATAGGGCGCGATGTTGTCATAATCGTAGCGCACCACTTCGGTGACGAATTTGCGCTCCGCCCATTTGGGTATACGGCCTATCGCGCCAATTTTTTGATCGAAATTGAAGAACACGGCATTGCCTTCGGTTGCCGCATACCATTCCAGAATTCGCTTAAACTGAAAGCGATCACGAAAACGCTCCCAGATATCAGGACGCAGCCCATTACCGCTTATCAGGCGCAAATTGTGCATGCGCTCTTTGGGGTGCGGCGGCGAGTTGAGCAGATAGCGGCACATCTCGCCAATATACTGGAACATGGTGCAATCATTATCGACCACATCATCCCAAAACGTGCGCGCTGAAAAGCGTTCAGTCATATACACAGAGCCGCCAACGCTGAGCACACAGCCAATGCCGATCACCCCGGCAGCGGAGTGATAAAGCGGCATGCAAATATACATTCTGTCTTTGGAGGTCGAGTTGGTGGCCCCCGAAAACCCGTTCATAATCGCCTGAACACGGTAATGTATGAGATTGGCGGCTTTGGGCAGTCCGGTGGTGCCGCTGGTGTAGATATACAGGCATTTATCTTCGGTGGTCAGGGCTGGCCGTTCTTGCGGAGACAGCGCGCCATTATCAGCTGCATCCAATTGCGGCAGCAGCATTTTCGGCTCCTGCGCAAACGGGCAATTGGCCTCACCAAAAATCCAGAATTCGGGCGCGGTATCCGCATCGCCATTGCCAATCAGATGCTCGGTCTGCGCATATTGCGCGCTATAAATGCCCGCAATAACCACATGTTTGGGAGAGACAATATTAATGCAATGCGCCAGCGATGCACCTTTTAAATTGGTGTTGAGCAGCGCCGCAATACCGCCCGCGCGCACAATGCCGCTCCATGCGGCGATCAACTCCGGCGAATTCGGCATCATCAGCGCAATGACATCGCCTTTTTGCACACCATTGGCCAGGGCCCAGCGCGCATATTGGTTCGCCCGGGCGTTAAACTCCCGGTATGTCATGTCTTGCTGCGCACTTAACAGCGCAGGATGATCACCATGCGTTTCTGCCAAACGTTCCAATGCAACCGGCCAGGTAAAATCCTTGTTTTTGACAACAGGATTCAGCCGCCGCAACGTGCGGATAGCCCCGGCGAGATATTGAATTTCGCTGTGCACGCGCCCAAAAAAAGTCACGCGCCCTCCAAAAAAATACGAATAGATGCTTCCTCACGACCCATTTTGACCAGTTTTCTGGCTTCTACTTTATGATGAGAACGATAGCTCGGAGCCATGGGAGTTTCAACAGCTGCGTTGACGCACTTTCATTCTTTGCGGCTCTCGCCTAACACTGTTTCCACAAACAATTTTTACATTTGTCCAAATGAGCGGCAATTGATTGGTAAGAATTGCGATGCAGCAAGCCGTATATCTGGCGCAGACAGGAAAAGCATTTGGTGCCCGAAAACACGCCCGAGATAATTGGTTCTGATGACATCACCGTTTTGGATGTGACCGGACTGCAATGCCCGCTGCCGGTGCTCAAGGCACAAAAGGCATTGCGCGCGCTGTCGGCTGGGGCAGTTTTGGATGTGATCAGCACTGACCCGATGGCATCTATCGACATCCCGCATTTTTGTGCCGAGAAGGGCCACGAGCTACTTTTGCAGATAAATGAAGACGGAGCGACCCGCTACCGGATTAAAAAAGGCTAAGCAGGCAAGCCACCCAAACCCAGTTTAAAAATTAGGTTAGATTTGGCCGCTGTTTTTATGGGGTCGATCCAGCGGCAGCGGAACGCCCGATGCATTAAATTCTCGAGGGATGAATTTGCCCTCACCATCTCCGGTTTCGGCAAAATCAATAATATTTGCAATTTTTACGTCATCCGCCTCAGAAATATCCGCTGTTTTTATGACGATTGGCACATTGGGGCGGGCCAATGGCAGCGGTGCATTACGTAATTGCGCAAACATGGCACCAACCGCGCCGCCGATGAAAACCCGTACAGGCTTGACCGCAACAATTCGCTTGGCGCTCATCAGAGATTTACCTTTGCCCCGTTTATAGGCACGCTGCGATTTGCCGCGTTTGTTGCGCGCCGCTRCACTGCAAATGTCSGGGCGCATGTCTTTYGGCTCCTTCAGCTTACCCGAAGCCTTGAAAGATTTGATGTTTTTGCGRCCCTTAATGGAGAATTTCTTAAAGCCTTTATTCAGCAGYTTGGCMGCMGCTTCCGCGCGCACATGAGATGATGGAGAGCCAAACACAATGGCAATCAAATGCTTGTCGCCGCGCTTGGCTGTGGCCACCAAATTAAAGCCGGAMGARCAGATAAAACCGGTTTTCATGCCGGTCGTGCCTTTATAGTGCAGCAAYAATTTRTTGTARGTTGTCAGCACCCGTTTGCCCGCRCGAATGGCGGTRATTTTRAACAGATAGGCATGCTGSGGRTGTTGTTTGACAATCGCRGTGGTCAGCACCGCCATATCGCGCACATTTGTCATCTGGCCTTTGGCGGGCAAGCCATTGGGGTTTTTGAAAAAGGTRCCGGTCATGCCCARTTTGCGYGCYGTYGCRTTCATCCGGGCRACGAATTTTGCTTCACTGCCAGCCACCGCCTCGCCAAGGGCAACGGCAATATCATTGGCRGACTTRACGATRACCATTTTRAGGGCGTTTTCAACGGTGATAACCGTGCCAACCGGAAAGCCCATTTTGCTGGGCGGCTCATTCAAGGCGTTTTGTGAGATTTTGACCGGGGATTTTAGAATCAGCTCATCGGCTTTGAGCGCTTCRAACGTCACATAGGCGGTCATCAATTTGGTAACAGAYGCGGGGTACCAGGATCTCARYCCCTGTTTTTCATCGAGAATTCTACCGGTATCCARATCGACCAGAATATGCGGCCCCGCWTGGGCGGCCAAAGGCAAGAACAACAAGGCGCATAGGATTGCAGCAGCAAGAGGCCTGACTTTTATCAAAAACATATTTTYTGRAACCCTAGTATAATTAACRCGYCAATAARCGCAGTAGTCTTTTGAAAACAATAAACATTACTTTGCCGCCCCTRGCCCGCGCAAGAGCCRTCYATGAACCGTACTGGAAGAACCACGYACCAATGCACGTCAAATAGGGCAATTTCTTGGGCATGTGTAACCGATTTGCAGCGCCTTTGGCAAAGGTGTTGTGGAATTTTCCAACGAATTCACGAGATGTCTTGCAACCAAGCAACACTTCGCGCTTAACTAAATGATCATTATTGGTGAGTTCTGGCATTTGCTGGTGCTCACAAAGATTTGTTTGTCCGAAATCCATTGGGAGGAAATAATGGCGGATTTGAAACTTACACGGCGTGCAGTTGGCGCACTTTCTGGCGCGGTACTGCTTGCAGGCACCRTTTTTGGYAGCGGCGCSCAGGCGCAAGATGCYCAAAATTATCTGCTGGCAACAGCYTCWACCGGCGGCACTTACTAYCCCGTTGGYGTGGCSYTGGCGACACTGGTTAAAGTRAAGCTGCTRCCWAAATTAAAAATCAACATGTCCGCCATCAACTCGGCTGGTTCTGGCGAAAACATCAAATTGCTGCGYGAAAACGAAGTGCAATTTGCCATTGTTCAGGGCTTGTTTGGCGCTTATGCSGCCACCGGCACYGGSCCGATTGCCAATGATGGYCCGCAGACAAATCTGCGCTCKGTTTCCATGCTGTGGCCAAATGTYGAGCATTTYGTSGTKAAATCCGAATATGTCAAAACYGGCAATCTGGATGATCTTGCTGGCCTCAAAGGCAAAGGCGCTGCGCTGGGCCGTAAGAACTCCGGCACCATCGGTTCCAACCGCACCATTTTGAGCAATTTCGGTTATGATATCGATGCTGATTTTAATCTGGTTTATGCAGGCTATGGCCCATCGGCACAGGCTTTGCAAAACGGCCAGGTTGAGATGATGTCAACACCTGCGGGCTCACCGGTATCGGCTGTCACATCCGCCTTTGCCAATATGGGCGGTGATATTGCGGTTCTGGATATTACCGACGATCAGATGGTAAAAGCCAATGGCACATTCGATCAGCTTTGGACCCGTTTTGTGGTTCCAGCGGGCACATATCCTGGCCAGGAAAAAGACATCAACACCATTGCTCAGCCTAACTTCTTGGCCGTGCGTGATGATGTTCCTGAGGAAACCATCTATCTCATCACCAAAACCATTTATGAGAATTTGCCGTTCCTCAATGGCATTCACCCAGCGACCAAAAACATGTCTCTGGAGCGCGCTATTGCCGGTCTGCCCGTCAAGCTACACCCCGGCGCTGTGCGTTACTATGAAGAAGCTGGCGTCAACGTGCCTGACCGGCTGAAATAAGTTTTTGATACCAATGACGAAGACGGGCGCAGATTCTGCGCCCGTTTTTGTATCTGCTGATAGATGCCAAAGGGAATGCGGTTGTGTCACATGTGAATGAGCCTGAAAGCGCAGAAGTTTCCGAAACTTCCGCCAACACAATCGTGCGCCAATTGCGCGGAACGTTTCAGATCATTGTGGCCGGGTTCAGCGTCGCGCTGGCCATATTCCATATCTATGCCAATGTCATTGGCCTGTCGGATTTGCAGTGGCTGCCAGCCATACATTTTGCTGGTTTTGCATTGCTATGCGCCATTCGTTACCCGCTATCGCCAAAGCTGGCTCATTCCCCGCGTGTTTTTGTCTTTGATGTGTGTTTTGGCCTGCTGGTGATGGGCGCAACGCTTTATATTATTGGCTCTGAAGATGCGATTTATGCGCAAGGTGTGAAACTCTCAACCGACCACTGGATTGCAACGCTGATCACCATTTTTGGCGCGATTGAGCTGACCCGGCGCACCACCGGTTATATTATTCCGATTATCATTCTCATCTCGCTGGCCTATGCCACGCCGCTGGGTGCCTACGTGCCAGGCGTGCTGAAATTCTCTGGCCTTTCATTTGAGACAATCGCCTTTCGCTCCATCTTTGCCGATGAGGGCATGTTCGGCATTATTGGTCGCATCTCCGCGACATTCGTCTTCATGTTTATCCTGTTCGGTGCCTTTTTGGTGCGCTCAGGCGCGGGTGATTTCATCATTGATCTGGCCCGTGTGGCCGCCGGGCGCTTTGTTGGCGGACCCGGCTTTGTCGCCATTTTTGCCTCAGGTCTTACCGGCACAATTTCCGGCTCTGCGGTTGCCAACACCGTCTCCACTGGCGTCATCACCATTCCTTTGATGAAGAAATCGGGCTTTAACCCACGCTTTGCCGCAGGCGTTGAAGCGGCGTCCTCCACCGGCGGGCAAGTCATGCCCCCCATCATGGGCGCGGGCGCTTTTGTGATGGCCTCCAACACTCAGATTCCCTATCTAGATATTGTCGCCGTCTCATTCCTGCCCGCCATCGTATACTTCCTCTCCGTGGCGTTTTTCGTGCGCATTGAAGCCAAGAAACACAACATAACCGGCGGCGCGGACAGCGCCGACACCTTGATGGATGTGCTACGCCGTGGCGGCCCGGCTTTTCTCATCCCGATTGTCACGCTGATCGGCTTGCTGATTGTCGGCTACACACCGGTTTATGCCGCAGGCTGGGCGATCCTGTCGGTTGTCGCCTCCAGCTGGTTGACCCCCAATAAAATGGGTTTGCGTGCCATCTGGGATTCGCTGGTTATGGGCACTCAAAACATGATCATGACCGGGGTTTTACTGGTCGCGATTGGCTTGATGGTCAACGTCATCGCCATGACCGGCATTGGCAACACGTTTTCGCTGATGATGGCCGAATGGGCGGGTGGCAATCTGCTTATCGCCATTTTATTGGTGGCGCTGGCCTCGCTGGTGCTGGGCATGGGGCTGCCGGTTACCGCCGCCTATATTGTTCTGGCAACGCTTTCTGCACCAGCTTTGCAGGGCCTTATTCAAAACGGTTTTTTAATCGATATTTTGGTCGATGGTACGTTGCCGGAAACCGCCAAAGCACCGTTTATGCTGATCAACCCGGAGGCTTTTGCGCTTCTTGGCGCACCGATGAGTTTGGAAGCGGCACAGGCCTTAATCGCCAGTGCGCCGCCAGAAATTCTCACCCTTGTCTATCCCAGCGCCATTGATCCCGCCATGATCACCGCCGCGCTTTTATCGGCGCATATGATTATCTTTTGGCTCAGTCAGGATTCCAACGTCACCCCGCCGGTGTGCCTAACCGCCTTTGCCGCTGCAACCATCGCTGGCACCCCGCCCATGGCAACGGGGGTTACCGCGTGGAGGCTGGCCAAGGGCCTGTATATTATGCCGGTGCTGTTCGCTTACACGGCCTTTTTGTATGGCTCGACAACTGAAATTCTTACTATTTTTGTGGCGGCCACCATTGCGGTTTATGCTTTTGGTGCCGCCCTTGAAGGGCATATGGAAGCCCCGCTTAATTGGGCGCTGCGGGCCGTGGTTGCGCTGGCGGCAGGCGTGTTGTTATGGCCCGGCATTCCGCTTTGGTCTGGCCTTGCATTGGCCATCATCATCGCGGTGTTTGTTCTAAATGTGCGGCAGGATCGTAAAATTAGAGCTGTGGCATAGGGAATAATTGTTGGAACGCCTCTTCTCCGGCCCGGCTAAAAAGCACAATACGCGTTTTACCGTCGCGCTTTGCCCATTCCAACTCTTCCAGACGCGCCCATAAGGCTCGGCCCAAAACACCGCCCAGATGATAACGCCGCGCGCTCCAATCCAGACACGTCTTGCACATATGCGGTCCGGCTTGGCGTTTTCGCGATAAAATCACGCCAAACTCGGCCAGATAGGCCCGCCCGGCATCGCTTAAGGCAACAGCTTCCTCATCGGTTTGAATAAGGCCTTTGGCGGCCAGACTATCCAGCATTTGCACGCCTTTTTCGCCCGCCAGATGGCTGTAACACAGCCGGGCATGGCGCATGGCCGGGTCTTTGGGGCCGGTGCGCAGGCGCATATGACCACGTGCGGCAGCAAGGCCGGTCATGCTTTCCAGTAAATCGGCAACGTGTTGATCTTGCAGCGCATAATAGCGGTGACGCCCCTGTTTCACATGTTTGACCATGCCGCCATCTTCTAGCTTGGCCAAATGGCTACTGGCGGTTTGCGGCGTCACCCCCGCTTCGCGCGCCAGCTCTCCAGCGGTAAGCGCTTTGCCGCTCATCAACGCCATCAACATGTTGGAGCGTGCTGGGTCACCCAGCAGCGATCCGATCAACGCAATTTCCGGCCCTTCGCGCATGAAAACTCTCCCTCAACAGAACACCATCCTAACCCATTTTTGCACAAAATACTTCGGCCCAGCTCGAAGCATTTTTACCAGAAAACCTGTTTGTATGGCGCAGCACAACACAGGAGCTGCCATGATTACCTGCATCATCGAATATGACCTTAATCCCTATCAACGGAGCGATTTTGAGCAATATGCAAAAGTCTGGGGTCAGGCCATTCCGCAATGTGGGGCCGAACTTATCGGCTATTTTGCGCCCCATGAAGGGTCCACAACAAAAGCTTTTGGCATTTATAATGTCGATGACCTAGCCGCCTATGAGGCCTATCGCGCACGGCTTTCGGCTCATCCGCTTGGCAAGGAAAATTATGAGTTTGCCATGGACAAGAAATTCATCCGCAGCGAAAATCGAGCGTTTTATAAGCTTGTCTCCCAGCCTCATGCTTGGCTGATCCCCGCCAAAGGAGCGCCCAAATGATCGCCGTTATTTTTGAAGTAGAGCCCAAGGAAGAGCACCGCGATGATTATTTCAACGAAGCGGCCTATCTAAAACCTTTTTTGGGGACCATTGATGGGTTTATTTCCATTGAGCGGTTTCAAAGTCTGGTCCACCCACAAAAAATACTTTCGCTGTCATTTTGGCGCGATGAGGCCGCTGTAACAGCTTGGCGCAGCCTTGAGGTGCACCGCGCAGCACAAGACAAAGGCAGAAAAATAATTTTTGACCATTATCGCCTGCGCGTTGCCGATGTGCTGCGGGATTACGGCATGGATAAGCGCGAACAAGCGCCAAAAGACAGCCGTGTTCTGCATGACAATGCCATTTCTAACCATGTGTGATCAGTGATTGGCAAACGCCCCTGAACAGGTCATATTGCGCTCAGATCATTCAAGGAGTGCCTTATGCCCATCGTCAATCGTATCGCAGATTTCCACGAGGAAATTACAGAATGGCGCCGTGATCTTCATGAGCATCCAGAGCTGCTTTACGATCTGCCGCGCACCTCCAAAACCGTTGCGGATCGGCTGAAAACCCTTGGCGTTGATGAGGTTGTTACCGGCCTTGGCCAAACCGGCGTTGTGGCGGTTATCAAGGGCAATAAGGGCAAATCAAGCAAGGTCATTGGCCTGCGCGCAGATATGGATGCGCTGCCGATTGAAGAAGCAACTGGCAAGGAATACGCTTCCAAAACATCTGGTAAAATGCATGCTTGCGGCCATGATGGCCACACCGCCATGCTGCTGGGCGCCGCGAAATACCTGGCTGAAACCCGAAATTTTGCTGGCACTGTTGTGCTGATTTTCCAACCGGCAGAAGAAGGCGGCGCTGGCGCACAGGCCATGATTGATGACGGGCTACTGGAGCGCTTTGGCATTCAGGAAGTTTATGGCATGCACAATTACCCTGGCATTCCTGTCGGCGAATTTGCCATTCGCTCCGGCGCGCTGATGGCCGCTGCCGATAAGGTGGAGATTTCCATCGAGGGCTACGGCTCCCATGCCGCGCGACCCAATGCCTCAATCGATCCGGTGGTGATTGGCGCGGCGATTATCCAAAACCTGCAAACCATTGCATCGCGTAATGTCGATCCGCTGGAAAGCGTCGTGGTATCGATCACCGCTTTTCATGCCGGTGAAGCGTTTAATGTCATTCCCCAAACGGCGGAATTGTGGGGCACCTGCCGCTCACTCTCCCCTGATGTGCGGGATTTGGCAGAAGAGCGCATTCGTATGATCGTGGAAAACACCGCCGCTGCCTTTGGCGGTAAGGCCACGTTAAAATATGGCCGCGATTATCCTGTGACCGTCAATAATGAGGAAAAGGCCGCGTTTGCCGCAAAAATTGCGGGCCAGATTGTGGGCGACAGCAAGGTGGATACCAATGTTGCACCCGTTATGGGCGGCGAGGATTTTTCCTTTATGCTGGAGCAACGCCCCGGTGCCTTTATCTTTGTGGGCAATGGCGATACCGCCGGTCTGCACCACCCCGAATATGATTTTAACGACGAGATTATCCCGATTGGCGTGTCCTATTGGGCAAAGCTGGTCGAAACCGCGATGAGTGCATAATTAGCCATGAGTTTGAGCGCGTTCCTACCCGATGCAATCAATCATTGGTTTGCATTGTTCATCATTCTTGTCAGTTTTGGCACATCGGTCATTTCCGCCAGCCTCGGCCTTGGCGGCGGCATTGTGCTGATCGCCATTATGGGGCTTGGCATACCGCTGGCCGCGCTGGTGCCGGTGCATGGCGTGGTTCAGCTTGGCTCCAATGCCGGGCGCAGTTTTGTCCAGCGTAAACACATCACCAAATGGGTGCTGCTGTGGTTTGGCGCTGGCAGTGTTGTTGGGGCTATCGTTGCCGGGCGACTGACGCTTGAGATGCCGGAAAACCTGTGGAAGTTTGGCCTCGGCACGTTCATCATTCTCATCACATGGATGCCAAAGCCCAAATTTGGTAAAACCGCAAAACCAGTGGTGTTTTTGGGCGGCGCTTTTGGCGCTGTCCTGACCATGTTTTTTGGCGCAACCGGGCCGTTTGCCATGGCGGTTAACGCACCGCATTCACACACCAAACACGGCGTTGTGGCAACCCATGCCGCCGCGATGACGCTGCAACATTTGCTCAAAGTTTTGGTATTCGGGTTTTTAGGCTTTGCCTTTATGAAGTGGCTACCGCTGATGCTGGCCATGGTGGTGTCGGGTTATCTGGGCACGATTGTTGGCAGCAAATTGCTGGACAAACTACCCGAAGCTTTTTTTAGAAAAGCGCTGAAAATTACCGTCACCGTTTTGGCCATAGCCTTGATTGGGCAAGCGCTATTTGCCTGGATTTAGGCTAAAAACTAATCGGCAGTCATTCCCTTATCTAAGGCAACTCTTGCAGCGTAATATCCGTGTGATCAGGTTTCGGCGTTTCAAGAAACCTCACGGCTTTAATGCTCTGCTCGCCTTGCAAAAGCGCTTTTGCCACCCGGTGCATGCCATCCATCAGCCCGCCATCGGCGCATAATATAATCGGATAGCTGAGATCAGCATCCATCACCAATCGCATATGATCAACAATGACGCGCCCTGTCGGACTGTCGCCCGGGCAATCAAACCAATAGGCTTCATCCAGCTCTTTAATGCCGGAAAGAGGAACGTTTTCAACCGTCAATTCTTTTGACAGCTCAATAAGACGATGAACATCCCAAGCATAAAGGCCGTTTGGGCTCTTGCGAAAATGATTCTGTTTTCTCATGGGGCTGTCATATCATTCTCGCCCTTATAGATGAAATGATATGTCGAGTGGGCCATCGTGGCAATGCTCACCCTGCTTTTGGTTGGCAACGGGCTTGCCCTGCCTGCGGCGTATCAGGCAGCACCAACCATCATCATCGCGACTTTTGATTATTGCTTTTTGATTTGGGCGGCGGTGCTTGGATACTTCATCTTTGGTGATGTGCCTGATTTGCAAGCCGTGGGTGGCATGATCATGATTGTGGTTGCGGGCCTGCTGGTCATTCGGCGTTAATATGCACGCCAGGCACAAGTGGCAAGCTCAGGGTAAATGTGGTTCAACCTGTTTGGCGGTTTTTTGTGAAAAGACGAAGGCTCAACAGCGCGGCAAAATTGACCAGATAGAAAATTTGGGCAGAGATGCCTATGTCGGCGCAAAAATCCTTGATGATGTCATCAATATCCGCCGCGTTGAGGGCAATAATAAGCGTTGTGGTGGCCACAATTTTTGCAAGTTGGCGCGCTGGAACGAGATGCTGTTGAAGCCCGTTTATTGTTTTTATTGCGRCCATCTCGATRCCYGTCYCTATCTGTWWMTTGAGYAGGTACGAAGRTYRTATCCCAGCTCGCYAAYTTGCAGGRTGGATYTAACATTGATRAYAAAATTAGATTAGTCRGTATTTRAGAATATGATTTATCCAATATYGGCAATTTAGRGTTTTAAGATYTGCCCCARCTCATTTCAGCRAATTTTTCTCGCAAAAACTCAACAAAYACYCGTTGTTTAGCTGGYACATGCTGGCGATATCCCGCAACTGCCTGAATRGGAGATATGGGYGCAAACGGTGCCAATTGCGGCAACACAAGCTGCARGGAWCCATCTTGTAAATGCGTGTGCACCAACCATTGCGGCAAATARCWRAKCCCAAGCCCAGCCAGCGTTCCGGCAAGAAGCACATCGCCGCTATCGGCATAYAAATTGCCATCAACCTGAACKTCRAACTCTTCKGTTTCACTTCTRAAGCGCCAGGTGTTTTGKCCRGGATTAAAGCGGAATTGCAGACAATTATGTTGCGCCAGCTCGGCAACATTTTGCGGTGTACCGTGCTTTTTCAAATAGGCCGGGGCCGCACATGTCACATGCACCATCTTAATAAGGCGGGTGGCGATAAGGTTGGAATCTTGCAGCTCGCCAGAGCGGATCGCCACATCAAAACCTCGGCCAATGATATCCTCCACACCATCGCTAAGCGACATACCAATGGATATATCGGGATAGCGCTCATGAAATTCCGGCAGTAGCGGAGTAAGTATCAAACGGCCAAAGGCAGTGGGCGCAAGCACGCGCAGCACACCCGTTGGCGCTGCGTTAATATCGCGTATCACCTCCGCCGCTTCGTTCAGATCGGTCACAATGCGTGCCGCCCGCTCAAAATATATCTTGCCCGCCTCGGTCAGTGTCAAATTGCGGGTGGAGCGCTGTAAAAGCCGCGCGCCCAGCCTCTCCTCCAGCCGCGACACCATGCGCGATGCAGAAGATTGCGGCACATTTAACCGGGCACCGCCTTTAGAAAAGCTGTTGGCCTCTACCACACTTACAAACAGGCGCAGTGCCAGCTCATTATCCATCAAAACCCTTTATTGCCGAAAACGAATAAATGATTTCCAATATAGGGCACTAATCCAATCGCAGCAATGAAGCTATCTCAGTCCAGAACCAAACTGGAGAAGATGATGAAAAACACAATTTCGAAATATGGAAAATGGGCCCTGATTACCGGTGGCTCAAATGGCATTGGCCTGGCATTCGCCAAAGAACTGGCCGCATCCGGCCACAATTTAATCCTTGTCGCACGCGGCAAAGAGGCGCTAGAAAAGCGCGCCAAGGAGCTGTCGAATGACTACCGCATTACGGTCGAGACAATCCCGATGGATTTGACAGCACCTGGCGCACCCAGTGATTTGTACGAGCAAACCAAAGAAAAAAAGGTTGGGCAAATCATTTTATCGGCGGGCATGGAAATGGTGGCCCAATGCCGGTTAATTTTCGCAAATTGCCGATCACACGGCACAAGCCAGCAAAAGTTGCGCGAGTGGGCCTTGGCGCACTGGGCCGTAAGGCAAGTGTTGTTCCCGGCCTCATCAACAAAATATACGCCTTTGAAAATCGTTTCATGCCGCGCATGTGGCCTACACGTATGTTTGGTGCCCTCATTCGCAACGCATTGCATAAAGATAAAAGGGTAGCATTGCTGGCGCCTCTGTCACCAAAAAGCGCTCGGTAACAACAATGCAACTGACCTTTTACAGTGCATGGTATTGCCCCTTTGCCCAGCGCGCATGGATCGCGCTGGAGCATTTGGGTGTCCCCTATTCCTACCAAGAAACAGACCCCTACCACAAAACCGAACACTGGCTTGATGTGTCACGGGGGACTGGACAGGTGCCTGTTTTGCAAATGTTGCATCAGGATCGTTCAGAATTACGGGTTCCAGGGTCGCTGCGCGCCGTGGAATATCTGGATGAAATAGCGCCGAACGGCAGAAAGTTAATGCCGCAGAACGTTTCAGCGCGCGCGGAGGCCCGATTTTGGATAGATCATCAAAACAGCAACATCATCCCGTATTTTTACCGGTTTCTAAAAGCTGAGATCGGCAGTGATGCAGCAAGGCTAGCGGAAGACAGCATGACTCAAAACCTGCTGGCATTCACCAATGGCATGTCGCCAGAAGGGCCCTATTTCTTTGGCGCGGAACCAGGAATTGTGGATTTTTCCTTTGCGCCCTTTGCCCTTCGCATAGAGCTATTGCTGAGCCATTACAAAACATTTCAGCTCCCTCAAACCGGAGAAAAATGGGCACGATATGGGCGCTGGTGGCAGGCCATGAAGTCTCACCCATCCTTTGTTGCCACCATGCCTGAGCTGGAAACCTATACCGCTAGATTGCTGACCTTTTATGTGCCCTACAGCCAAGGAGGCGGGCAGCTGGATGTTACGCAGATACGCTGAATCACAGCCAGCGCATGGCTTCTCCTAGGGGTAATCCCCTAGGTGCAACCCCTCATATCGAGTTTAAAATTCCTGAATTATACCTTTGTCATCAGCCGGGTTCACCGGGTGACACGATCAACTCAAGCTGGCGCAATGCAATAAAAACAAGAAAATTATCATTGCGCGAAACGCTACTTTAGGAAACTCGATATGAAAATAATTTCCAATTATTTTAACGCCACGGGCCTTGCGATACTACTCGCTGCATCTACCTTCATGATCAATACAACGACGGCAAACTCTGCTGAAAGCTCTGTCAAATTATTGACCGCACATTTTGATGCACGACAAGTCGTGCAAGTTGAAGTGGGTGATTTCCATTTCACACCAGGTCAGGTTGCACCCATTCATACCCACAGCGCGCCGGCAGTTGGTTATGTTGCCAAGGGCGCAATCCTCTATCAGGTCGAGGGTGAAAAGCCACAATTGCTGCGCGCTGGTGATGTGTTCTTTGAACCTGTTGGTCCGCGCATTTTACGCTTCGACAATGCATCCGCAACCGAAGAAGCCATTTTTCTGGACTTCAATCTGGAGCAAGAGGGCGAACCCTTTATCGTCTTTGAAGAGCCGCCAAAAGATGCCATCGACCCGCGTACTTTACCAACCATCGATATTGTCGATCAAAGTGTTGATCAGGTGAGTATTTTTAGAACCGAACTGGCCAGTAGTGAAACACTGACCTTTTCAGATAACGAGTCTGTATTGGGCATCGTTGCGCAAGGCGTTATCGAACTTCAAATCCCGGGCCAAGCTGCACAACGAATTGTTGCAGGCAGCAGTTTTTCTGTGCCAGCGGGTGCCACAACAACGCTCGTTGCCAATGCATCTTCCGAAGTAAGCGCGAAAATCATCACTTTTCGCCTCCAATAAGCTGCTCCAAATCCCTCCACTTTCCTAATAAGAACAATAAGAAAGCAATCATAATGACTAAGACATTTCTATACGGTTTGGTGCTCTCCACGAGCTTGCTCGGCCTCAATGCATCAGCAGGCTATGCTGCTGACAATGCCTGCATCATCCTGGGCGGAACCGCGCTTGCCAACGCGACAGATGACACCCATTTCATCGCCTCTCTCTCCGGCGCTTTTGCCAGCGCAAAAGCTGAAGTGACAACACAGACCAAAACCGAAACCGGCCTTGCTTTGACGATGGAGCACTACTTCTTTGAGGATAGGGGCGGCATGTTGCGCACCGAAGATGTTGCAATTTTGACCAATGTAGAGGGTCGCGAAAACGTCTACATGATTGAAATCAAATACGATATTCACGAAACATCTGGCGCCTTCGAGGGCTATGGCGGCAGCTTCCAGAGCTTTGGCCTTTTCGACCTCAACAAAGGTCAGGTCGTATTGCGTTACAAAGGCGAAATCTGCAAATCATAACACCTACCCGGTGCTGTCGGCTGTTTACTAGCTGACAGCACCATATGGGCTCCACCCTAAACACTGTTAAAAACAAACTCGGGTAAAACACACTTACTGAAAATACAATTCCTGCGCGTTCAACCCCAAAATACGCTTGCGGATGTGTTCATTGGGCACCGCGTTTAAAAGCCAATCCAGCGTTGATTGGTAGATCGTCTCTTCTTCGCCAACAAATGGGCAGTCGCTGCCCCACACAAGTTTTTCTCCGCCGGTGTGCTTGATCAGCTCTTGCAGATACCCGGTGGAAGGTGCGCCAAGGCGGTGATGGCCAGAGGCTTTTACCCAGGTGTGGCCGTTCTCCAACGTTCTCAGCATGGCTTTGAAGCCATCGCTGTTGATCCCTCCAACCGGGTCTGGCCGCCCAAGATGATCGATCACCAGCTTCATGCCGATATCGGTAAAATGTGGCAGCAAATCGGGCAAATCGCGGCCCTCGCAATGCAAATGCACATGCCAGCCCTGATCGGCAATACGGTGCAGCATGCGGCGATACTCAAAGCTTGAAAGATCAGGTATTTTTTCAAGCCCGATCATGTGCATGCGCACGCCGACAATCCCGTCCCGCTTCATAAAATCAAGCGTGTAACGCTCCACGGATGGTTCAAGAAGCACGGTGCCGCGCAGGCGCGGATTRTCYTTYACGCTGTCGATCARATARTCATTGTAATCKGCCCACGGACTGGCGGCRGCGAGYACCGCSYGGTCGATGCCATGGGCATCCATAACCGCCAGATAGTCTTGCACCGTAAAGCTRTARTTTGGCCGGTGCCKCGGGTTGTCCCGAAGCGGCATGGCGGTGGTAAAGATATGCGCATGGCAATCCACCACCAGGTCAGAATTATCCATTGCTRCTTCGGAACTGTTTGTCATGGTTTTAGCGCTTCTCGATGCCAGCATCTTCGATGACCTTGGCCCAACGCGCCCGGTCACTTTCAAACTGATCAGCCATTTCCTGCGGAGACATGGCGCGGGCAGAGGTGCCCATCGCTTTGAACTTCGCCTGAATTTCWGGCATTGCCGCAACCTGGCGCATGGCGTCATTCAGCTTGGCAATCACATCATCAGGCACGTCCTTAAGCGTCCACAATGCATTCCAGCCATCGACCACAAAACCATCAACGCCGGCTTCAGATGCTGTTAGTGTGTCGGGGTGGGATGGATTGCGGGTCGTGCCGGTGAGCGCCAGCATTTTGGCCTGATTATCGCGGATTGCACCAGCAAAGGCGGTGGGCGATTCAATGGCAAGATCAATTTCGCCGCGTATCAGGGCTGCAAGCACATCTGGTGATGTTTTGTAGGGAATGATCGTTGCATCGATACCGGTGGCAGAGCGGAAAAATTCTGCTGCCAGATTTTGCGTGCTGCCTGGATTAATGCTGGCAATGTTCAAAACACCCGGCTGTGCCTTCGCTTTGGCAATCACATCTTGAATGGATGCGTAGTCAGAATTTGGATTGACGAACAAGCCAAGGTCAAACCATGCCAAGGTTGAAATCGGCCTGAATTGTACCTGTGGATCATAGCCAAGCTTTTCAAACAGGGAGACCGCAATTGTGGTGCCATTGGACATCACAATCAAATCATAGCCATCGGGTTTTGACTTCATCAACTGGTTGGCTGCGGCCACGCCGCCAGCACCGGGATGGTTCTCGACGATAAACTGAGTGTCTAGAATCTCGGCCATCTTTGCTGCTGCCAACCGCATGGTGATATCCCCAAGACCACCAGCGCCAAACGGCACGATGATGCGCACGGGCTTGTTCGGATAATCCTGCGCAACAGCAGATGTCATCGGCGCCAATCCGCCCAAAGCCATGGTTGCAGCAAGGGCTGCACCCATCAGTGTCCGGCGGGCTAATCCCGCCTTTTTAATCGTTGTAGACATAGTCATTCCTCCTGGTTTTAGTGTTATTCATTGATTGTTGTATTGCGGCGTCTGATCCCGACAATGCGGGCAATCAGGCGGCGAAATTGCGGGATAGAGGCCAGTAAAATGAAAGCGGTCAGCCCCAGAAACAGCGCCGATACCGGCCGGTCTATGAAGACCGAAAGCTCGCCCCGGGACAAAACCAGCGCGCGGCGGAAATTCTCTTCCAGCAACGGCCCCAGCACAAAGCCCAGCAGCAGCGGTGCGGCGGGGAAATCAAACTTCATCATGCCAAAGCCAATGATGCCGAAAATCAACGCGAGCAGCACGTCAAAGGTGGAATTATTGACGCTGTAAACACCAATGCAGATGAAAAACAGCATCGCTGGATAAAGCAGATGATAGGGCACCGTCAGCAACCGCACCCACACCCCAATCATCGGGATATTGAGAACCAGCAAAAAGATATTGCCAATCCAGAAACTGGCGATAATGCCCCAGAAAAGCACGGGATCATTGTTGATAAGCTGAGGACCCGGCGTAATGCCATGGATCAACATGCCGCCAAGCATCACCGCCATAATCGCGTCGCCTGGAATGCCCAGGGTTAGCGTGGGGATAAAGGCGGCCTGCACCGACGAGTTGTTGGCAGCTTCCGGCGCTGTGATGCCTTCAATCACTCCGGTGCCAAATTTCTCCGGGTTCTTGGAAATCCGCTTTTCAGCCGAATAGGCCATGAAAGTTGCGATGGTTGGGCCGGTGCCGGGCAACATGCCCACCAGCGCCCCGATGACAGAGCCGCGCGCCGCCGATGGCCAAAAGGCGCGCATATCTTCCTTTGTGGGCAGCAAGGAGCGCATGGTAATCGCGCTGGCATCAACCTTGGCATAGCCGCCTCGGCTCAAATTCATCAAAATTTCGGCAACACCGAACAGCCCCATGGCCAATGCCACCAGACTAATACCCTCTGATATTTCGATGACCCCAAAGGTGTAGCGTGCCGTTCCGGAACTGATGTCCGAGCCGACAAGACCAAGGACAATCCCCACCGCAACCATGGCAACGCCCTTGATGAACGAGCCATTGGAAAGTGTGGAGGCCGCGACCAGCGCCAACACCATGATCGCGAAATAATCGGCCGAGGAAAAACTGATAGCAAAATCAGCCAGCGCTGGGGCGAAGAGGATCATCAGCAGGATCGAGAATGACCCGCCGACAAAAGAGGCGATCGTGGTCGTGAAAAGCGCCACGCCCGCACGCCCTTTTTGGGCCATGGGATAACCATCAAGACAGGTAATGGCCGCAGGTGCACTGCCAGGCAAATTCAACAAGATAGACGCGGTTGAGCTGCCGTATTGCGCGCCATAAAATATCCCGGCCAGCATAATCATGGCCGCCATCGGCTCTAAGTAAAAGGTAAGCGGCAAGCACATGGAGATGGTCGCCAAAGCACCAATACCCGGCAACACGCCGACAAAAGTACCCAGCGAAACACCCACCAGGCAGAACATCAAATTCTCCCAGGAAAGCGCCGCCTCAAACCCCAAAACCAGATTGGCTAGAGTGTCCATATCAACGTCCAAACAGGGTTAGAGGCATGCGCAGGCCCCAGACAAAAACCAAATAACCGGCAAGACACAAAAAACTTGCCGACGCGATTAGCGAGATGGGGCGAAACGGCGTCTTGGCCAAACCACTGATAAGAATGAGTGCAAAAGTTGCAGGCACGAGCCCAAAATCATCGACCAGCAGAACCCACGCCAGAATGGCCACCGTGACAAAAATCATCGGCCGCCAGGCAAAGCTGCGTGCTTGCGGCGGAGCCAGAATCGTCTCCCACGCAGCGGCAGCGGCCAACACGACAATCAACGCACTTGTTGCGACAGGAAAATATCCAGCGCCCATGTGGTTAACGGTTCCCATCGGATATTGCGTGCCAAGCCAAACGGCGATCAGCCCGAACAATCCCAAAAATGCACATGCTGCAAGATCGGGTAGGCGCGCTCTTATTGTTTCCGACATATGCTTCCTCTCGCCGCACAACATCTTCACTCAGCGTGCTGTGGGCCTTCTGGTTCCTGCTTATTGCGTGACCATGTCAGCTGCAGGTTTCCTTTAAATGAAACTAGAAACTTGTGCCCGGGAATGAAAATCAATAGTCTGCTCTCAATGATAAGTTATTGCTAAATAGCGCAGACATGTTTCATCATATGGAAAATCATGACGTTAAAAAAACAAGATGAAGCGAGCCAATTAAACCTGCGTCACCTTAGATCTTTGGTGCTTGTTGCAGAGTTGGGCAGCACACATTTAGCAGCGCAGGAAATTGGCTTGTCGCAGCCAGCGATAAGTCTGGCCTTAAAGAGGCTAGAAGTTCTGTTTGGCGGCGCTCTGTTTCAGCGGGGCAATGTGGGACTGTCACTCAACAGCGACGGTCAGATCGTCAATCTGCGTGTGCGGCGCATGTTCGATGCCTTGGCACAAATGCGCCGGCGGATAAATTCGGCGCGGCGCGGTCGGCCTGCTTTGCGCATCGACAATCTTGTTACCATGACGCATTTGCGAGCGGTGATTGCGGTGGCAAACAACCGGGGCTTTTCCGCGGCCGCCCGCGCCATGGGTATTGCCGTGCCCAGTGTGCATCGCGCGGCCCGCGAATTTGAAAACATCATCGAAGCACGCCTGTTTGACCGCCTTAATTACGGGGTCGAGCCCACCCCATTGGGTATTGATGTTGCGCGGCTTGCCGGGTTGGCACTGCGCGAGATTAACGCCGCATTTGAAGATCTGGATGAAGCGCGTGGCCGTGCAAGCGGCAAAATTGTTATTGGCTCGCAGCCACTGGCGCGCTCCGATATTCTCCCCGATACCATCGTTGCCTTTTGCGCCGGCGCGCCCAACGCAGCGGTCGAAATAATGGAAGGCCAATATGAAATTTTGGTGCAAGCCCTGCGCCGGGGAGAGCTGGACATCATGCTTGGCGCGCTACGCGGCCATGATCAGGAACCTGAGTTGCACGAAATGCCCCTGTTTGAAGACGGCCTGTCTATCATGGCGCGGGCTGGGCATCCTTTAGCAGGGCGGCAGGATATAAGCGTTTTGGAACTGGCGAGTTTTCCGTGGGTTATCCCGCGCAAAGGCGCGCCGACACGCACACATTTCGACAGGCTTTTTGAGGCGGGCACGCCAAAGGGGCTGGTGGAATCCTCTTCGCTTGTGGTCATCCGCGCCTTGCTGGCCAAAAGCGATCGGCTGACACTGCTGTCGCGCCGCCGCATTCTTTATGAGGAGCAACAGGGCCTGCTCACCGCCCTAAATGTGCCATTGGCGTTTACCGCCCGCATGGTGGGCATCACCACAAGAACCAATTGGCACCCCACGCGATTACAAGAAGAGTTTTTAGAGCTGCTGACACAAATTACCGAAGGCTTGGAAAAGGCTGACAACTGACCGGCAAGACGATTTAATTCTTGACGGCACCCATTGTTAGGCCGCGAACGAGATGTTTCTGCATCAACAGAATAAAGATAAAGGCCGGAATAAGCGCAGAAGTACCCAGCGCTGTGGTAAATCCCGTTATGCCCCAACCCGGCATGACACTTATCTTAACGGGGATTGTTTTTATCGAGTTTGTTAAAAACACGGCGAGCAAAAACTCGGTCCAGGAAAAAATGAAACACAGCACCGCAGTTGCCGCCACGCCGCCTTTGATCATCGGCAATAAAACCAATCCAAAACATTGAAAACGGCTGGCTCCGTCAATCATCGCAGCATCTTCAATTTCAATTGGAACATCATCAATAAAAGACTTGAGCAGCAATATGGCCACCGGAAGAGCGATCACGCTATGGGCGATAATCAAACCCAGATGGGTATCAACAAGGCCAAGGTCGCGATAAAGCAGCACAAGAGGAATGACGATGACAATGGGCGGCAGGCACCTTAGCAAGATAAGCCAATACTGCACCCTATGCACACCGCGCTTGATCAAACGCGATAAAGCATAAGCTGCGAACAGTGCGGTAAATGTTGTGAGGAACGTTGATGCGATTGCAATGATCGCAGAAGAGGCGATGGCAGCCCTGCCGTCAAATAGCTCAAACTTGCCAAATTGGCCCAACACCGTGGTCCGATAATTATCAAAGGTCGGCGTAAAATCGAACCAGACAACCTCATTGATAACAAACCAAACAGACATCGGCTTGATTGAACTTAGCGCCCACCAGAAAATGGGAAACATGAACACCGCGACCACCACGGTAGACACAAAATAACGTAAAAGCGGTGCAAGGGTTTTTGCGATTGTCACGTCCCTTCGTTTTACGCAGATGCCTGAAATTCACAAATGCAACAATATCAGCATGTTGTTTGGCACGCTAGGGAAGAAAATTTTAAACACCTCAAGCGGCACAAGTGACACCGATCGTTCAGAACGCCTTATCGAAGCTTTGAGCGACGCGAATGGCGTGAGATCAACAGTGGTGCCCCCTCCCGGACTCGAACCGGGACTCCCGAAGGAACGGGATTTTGAATCCCGCGCGTCTACCAGTTCCGCCAAGGGGGCAATCGCTGTAATGCGCACTGGAGAGCACTGATTAGCCGAAGTTGATGGACTTGCACAAGCCCCTTTGTTAGATGCCAGCCATGACACATTCAAATATTTCGCCTCTTCGCAAGATTTATGATTGGACGATGGACCTCGCGGCCAAGAAAAATGCTACTTGGGTGCTTTCTGGTGTCTCCTTTATTGAAAGCTCATTTTTTCCCATTCCGCCGGATTTGCTGTTGATTCCCATGGTTTTGGCCAATCGTGAAAAGGCCTGGTGGTATGCTTTATGGTGTTCCGTCGCCTCGGTGCTGGGCGCTTTGCTGGGCTATGCGATTGGCGCACTACTGTTTGATTCCGTCGCCGAACCCTTGCTGCAATTTTATGGCTATGCAGAAAAATTCCACGAATTTTCTGAAGGCTATAATGAATGGGGCGTCTGGATTGTGCTGATTGCCGGTCTCACGCCATTTCCCTACAAAGTTATCACCATTGCATCGGGGGCCACAGGCCTTGGATTGCCGGTGTTTATTCTGGCCAGCATCGTGGCGCGCACCATTCGGTTCTTTGCCGTTGCCGGATTGATTTATGTTTTTGGCCCCTCGGTTAGAAACTTTGTGGAAAAGCGTCTTGGCCTTGTTTTTGCCGTATCTCTGGCTTTGCTGATCGGTGGCTTCGTCGTTGCGAAATATATAATTTAGGAAATTTTTATGCGCCTTACTGAACCTGTTGGACCTGCTCAACTCTCACTAGGTGCTCTTGCGCTGATTTTGGCCCTTGCGGCCATTGGCGGGGCATGGGCGTTTCAGCTTATTGGGGGCTATCAGCCCTGTGCTTTGTGCCTGGAACAACGCGAGCCATATTATGTCGGCCTTCCGCTGCTCATCATCGCGCTGGCAATTACCAAGCGCATGCCCGAAGCGCGCTTTACGCGACTTCTCTATCTGCTGTTCGCCGCCATCTTTGCTTATGGCTTTGCTCTTGCGGCCTATCATGCCGGTGCTGAGTGGCAGTTTTGGGCGGGCCCGACTGATTGTGGCAGCACCGTTGAAATGACAACGGATGCTTCATCGCTGCTGACCCAGCTACAAGGCATCAAGCTGGTAAGCTGCACCGAGGCTGCCGGGCGTTTTTTGGGCATCTCTTTTGCTGGATGGAATGCGGTGGCAACGCTGGCCGTTACATTGCTTGGCCTAAAAGCTGCATTTGGTGCTGCAGGCCGAGACTAAGGTTACGCGATTAAGGTTCCAGCTCGGCATCCCAATACAAATAATCCATCCAGCTTTCATGCAGATAGTTGGGTGGAAACTGCCGCCCACAATTGTTCAGCTCAAACACGGTGGGCTGATAAGCCTTGTGCCGGGCATTCATGCCCACTTGGCGCAGCGTTTTATTGGCTTTGCGCAAATTGCACGGCGAGCAGGCGGTCAGCACATTATCCCATGTTGTCTTGCCGCCCTTTGAGCGCGGCCACACGTGATCAAARGTYAARTCATTGGGCGAGCCGCAATAYTGGCACTCAAAACGATCACGCAGAAACACATTAAACCGGGTAAAGGCGGGATGGCGCGTGGGCTGGATATAATCTTTCAGGCTGATAACGCTTGGCACGCGCATGGTGACAGATGGGCTATGCACACAAATATCGTATTCGGAAACGATGTTCACACGCTCCAGAAAGACAGCTTTTATAGAGTCCTGCCAAGACCAGAGCGACAAGGGAAAGTAGCTCAGGGGACGAAAATCTGCATTCAGCACCAATGCCGGATGGGCATCGAGTGACATATGGCTTGTCACGCTAGGCTCCTACACTTGCAAAGACTTGCGCCCYTGCCCTGCTATTCGCAGCTATAATGTAGCCCTACTATGTCACTGTTGTGAAGCAACTTTRTGGAGGATATGAYGAYRGGYCAGYTGATATTGAACACAGAYTTGCAATGGGCCAACCCCAGAGCCATTCCRGCAGCGTCAATTCCRTGGCCCACGCCCTGCGCAGAATGATTGGCAACCTTGATGCCAACACCCTCCAGCGCTTTTTGCGCCGCGCCCATCATCGCATAAGGCACAACCTCATCATGGGTGCCATGGGCAATCAGGACGGGCGGACGGGCCGTAATCTCATCGGCCAGATGTTCAGGGCCAGCCAACAGGCCAGAATACGCGACGATACCTGCGGGGCTGTTAGCGCGGCGCACGCCGATATGCAGGGCCATCATGGTGCCCTGACTAAAACCAACCAGCACCATATCGGCATCATTTAGTCCCAGCGATTTTAGCTCTTCATCCAAAAATGCATCCAGCGCCGGGCGGGCGGCAACAGTGCCGCGCCAATATTCAGAAGGATCGCGCATGGTCAATGCAAACCACTGACGGCCCATTGGGGCCATGCCGCAAGGCTCGGGCGCATGGGGTGATACAAAGGCAGCATCGGGCAATTGCTTGGCCCATTCACGGCCAATGCCGATTAAATCATTGCCGTCMGCGCCATAGCCATGCAGGAACACAACAAGCTGTTTTGCGGGCTTTCCCGATAGAGGCGCAATGCGCGGRCCGTCCAAAACAGATTTTGTCATAAAWTTTTCCTAAACTGGTAATTTGCTATTTGCGGCATCAGATTTTTGCAGCCCGTAATAAGCCCACAATACGCGCGCTGCAACCGATCTGTGCGGACGCCAKCGCCGGGCCAAAATTGTGAGGYGTTTTTCTGTCGGGCGTTTTCGCAAACCCAGCACCTGCTGCACGATAATTTGCAGGGCGATATCGCCAACCGGAAAAATATCGCTGTGACCTGCACAAAACATCAGAAAAATATCCGCCGTCCATGGGCCAATGCCATGAATGGCTGTGAGCGTGGCGCGGGCTTCTTTATCTGGCATGCTGGCCAGTTCTTCAATAGCCAAACCATCGCTACAAGCGGCGGTGATGGCGCGCAAAGTTTTGATTTTGGGGCGCGACAGCCCGATCTCTTTCAGCACATCATCGCTGTTTGCGTGCACATTTTCAGGATTGAGCGGATTGATGCGCGCTACCAGCCTGCCCCATATGGCACTGGCGCTGGCCACCGACACTTGCTGCGAGATAACAATGCGCGCCAATCCTTCAAAACCGGGTTCTCTCAGGCGCAGTGGCGCCGGGCCAATAGCGGCTGCAATCGGCGCTAAAACTGGGTCGATCTCGATAAGATCAAGAACGGCGGCGTCAACATCTGCCTGATTGCGTATCGCCTGCATGGCAAGCCCCTTGGCCATTTCGAAAGAATGCGCCATTCTGGCACTTAATAATTCTCTATGTGAACAACAGTTATGTCTCAACCCATTTTCCGTTTTGCCCCTAGCCCATCGGGGGATTTGCATTTGGGGCATGCGCTGTCAGCGATACTCAACCGCGATATGGCGACTGAGATGGGCGGCGCTTTGCTGTTGCGCTTTGATGACAATGACTGCGGGCGCTGGCGGGCGGAGCATGAGCGCCAAATACTGGATGATTTATCCTGGCTGGGCGTGTCTTTTGATGGCGATCCGGTGCGGCTGTCAGATGCCCGGCAAAATATCGACAGCGCTTTGCAGACCCTGCGCGATAAAAATCTGATTTATGCCGCGCGGCTTTCGCGAAAAGAAGTGAAGCAAATTGCAGCCGATCATGAAGCTGCCACCGGAACGCCGTGGCCGCGAGACCCGGATGGCTCACCGCTTTATCCCGGCAAAAACCACGAGCCAGAACGCCAAGGCGATGCGGCGCAGCGGTTGGATATGAAACTGGCCATCGATTTGCTGGGCACCGCGCAGATAGGCTGGCGCGAATTTGAAAGCACTGGCGAAACCCGTGAAGAACAGCGCCGCGCGCAAGATTGGGGCGATGTGATTGTGCGGGCAAAATCGGGTGATGACACCTATGCCTTTGCCACCATCGTGCATGATCACCTGTTGGGCATTTCACATATTGTGCGCGGCACAGACATGCAGGAAAGCACMACGRTACAACGGGTTTTTCAAAAYCTGCTGGGCCTAAAGCCGCCGCTTTATCACCATCACCRCCTRATWATGGGCAGCGAYGGGCGCAAACTCTCAAARTCYGAAAATGCCCTGTCACTTAAAACACTTCGGCAAGAMGGCATGACCCGCGARGCGGTTTATGAGCGGCTTGGATTAAAAAGCCCTATTTAACCACCGCTTCCACGATAAACARCCAAAACGCSACYGTGCCRACAGACATGGCGGTTGAAATRGTGATGGTGTTTGAGGCCAGTGCCTGCCCGGTTTTAAAGTAACTGGCAATGATAAATGTGTTCACGCCAGCCGGGCATGCGGCGGTCACCACRATGGCTTTGACCCAAATCGGCGAGAGCGGAAACACATAAAGCGTCGTCAGCAAAACAACCGCAGGCAAAACCATCAATTTAATACAGGACAGCACGATGGCCGGCAAAATATTGCCGGAAATCTGATAGCGATGCAGYGACATGCCCATRGCGAACAGCGCCARCGTGCTGGCAATAGAGCCAAGGCGTTCTAGCAGGATTTTTGGAATACCGCTGAYCGGCAAATCCAGCAGATACCATAACCCGCCAGCCAGAATGCCAATGATAATTGGGTTTTTGATCARGCTGGTGGCGACTTTTCGCAGCACATCCAGCAGGCTTGTTTTGCCGTCGCTCAAACCATCTATTTTAAGCGCACGTTCCTGTAGCAAGGTGCTGGCCAGCATCATAATAGGCAAATGAATGGACAGCAGCACAAAAACCGCCGAGGCACCCTTGTCGCCATAAGCGGTCAGRACCATCGGAATGGCGACCAGCATGGCGTTGGAAAACGCTGAGGATACGCCGCCGACCACGCCTGCGCGCGCATCACGCCCAAACACYCTGCGRATGACCAGGGTGCCCAGGCTCCAGGCAACAATYACCCCGATRAAATAGGCCGCCCACAAGCTCCACGCATCRCCGCCGCTTAAATCKGCCGTCGCAATGGTGCGGAAAATAAGAATCGGCACAGCAACCTTGAAGACAAAGTTGATGAGACCCTCACCGGTCTCCTTGGTGAGRTATTTTGTTTGRGCKGAGGCCCAGCCAAGGCC
Source organism: Hyphomicrobiales bacterium (assembly GCA_002746425.1). Taxonomy (GTDB): domain Bacteria; phylum Pseudomonadota; class Alphaproteobacteria; order Rhizobiales. The sequence continues at coordinate 41,688 of NVXB01000022.1, forward strand.
GATCAGGCCAAACACTGGCAGRACGATTGTTACAATAATTTCCAAGGGACACGTCTCAAGATTGTTGTTTACCGCCTCTTTAGCCTTTTACCTGTAGGGTTTTCAAGGAAACTGACAGATCTCGTTTCTGTCTATACTTATTGCTCTTGATATTGAGTACCCGTGAACGCCAGCATATCCGCCCCTTTTGGCTTCAATGAGCCCCTATTTTGCCGCATCAAACAATGCGCGCATGCCGCTAACTTTCAATTCAAATTCAACCACTCGCCAAGTTTGGTCTTTCAAGTTACGCTGTCGGTTCAAGCCGACTCACTGAGGGAGCAAAGGGAGGAACCTTTATGACCCTTGCCAAAGATAAGTCGCGTGAGCGTATCATTCGCGCTGTAAAATCCGARTTCAACAAAGCCAAACAAAAACCGCTCGCCGACTTTTCGGCCATGCTGTTTGAAAACGGTGCCATTGAAGATCTCGCGGGATATACCACTGATGCATTGGTGGGTATTRCCCGCGATGCGCATCARTTGCTGCAAAAGCGCGCYTTRGATACGCCCCTTGTTTCTGTAACACCTTCCAAGGCAGGCCGGGGCGCTTTGTCGGTTCAAATCCTCAACAACAATATGCCGTTCCTGTTTGATTCGGTGATGGCGCAGTTGCAGAAAAGCGGCGCGGAAATCCGCCTCGTGCTGCATCCCATTCTGTCGATTACCCGCAATAAAACCGGCAAGATGGAATCGCTCAAAGCCCAGCATAAAAAGGGTCCGCAAACCAAGGCGGTTCGCGAAAGCCTGATCCATGTCGAGATCGATGCTTTAACCTCCGATGCGGCCAAAGACGAGTTGGTGCAAAATTTGCATTTGATGCTCACCGATGTGCGCCGCTCTGTGGTCGACTGGAAGGCGATGTTGCTGCGCCTTGAAGAGATTATTCTCAATTACAAAACCAACCCGCCGCCGCTGCCTGCCGATGAAATTTCAGAATCAATCGCGTTTTTGGAATGGCTTGTKGATCAAAACTTCACCTTCCTTGGCATGCGCAATTATTCGTTCACCGGYGGCCCAAAACGCGGCACGCTGAAACGCACCGATGCGCCYGGTCTTGGTATWYTGTCCGACCCCAATGTGCGCATTTTGCGCCGGGGCCGCGAAATGGTGACGGTRACACCGGAAATTCGCGAGTTCCTSATGAAGCCGGAACCGCTTATTATYACCAAAGCCAATGTGAAATCCAGGGTCCATCGCACRACCTATATGGATTACATCGGCGTCAAGATTTTYGATGATAATGGCAAACTTTCTGGCGAATTRCGCATTGTTGGCCTGTTCACCTCCACCGCTTACACCCGCTCGGTCAAACGYATTCCGATGCTGCGCAGAAAAGTGGCCCGCCTGCTGGAAATGTCCGGTTTTGATAAGGACAGCCACGCTGGTAAAGCCCTGCTGAATGTTGCGGAGAGCTACCCGCGCGATGATCTGTTTCAGGTTGATCTKGATACGCKKYTTSAYTTTGCCGACAGCATTCGTCAGCTCGATGAGCGCCCGCGTTTGCGCGTGCTGTCGCGCGTCGACAAGTTTGACCGCTTTGTTTCGGTGTTGGTCTATGTACCGCGCGATCGTTATAATTCAACCGTTCGCAAGCAAGTTGGCGAGTACCTCAAAACCATATATGAGGGCCGACTATCCGCCTTCTATCCAGCCTTCCCGGAAGGCAATATGGCGCGCGTCCATTTCATTATTGGCCGCTCCGAGGGCACCACGCCCACGCCATCTCAAGAAGAGCTGGAAAAGGCGGTCAACGATATCGTGCGCACTTGGGATGATGGTCTGCGCGATGCGCTGGAGACCCGTTCTGCCGGTATCTATGAAGAAGCTTTTCCGCTGGCCTATCAGGAAGCCTTTGCGCCCACTCAGGCGGTGGAGGATATGGCCCGTCTCGATGGCATGGTCGATCCAGATCACGGCAGTGAAATCTCGATTTCATTCCATCGCCGCGCCGATATCGCACAAGGCCGGGTTGGCCTGCGGGTCTATGCCAGCGGCGAGGCATTGCATCTGTCCAAGCGTGTGCCGCTGCTGGAAAATATGGGTTTTGCCGCCGTTAATGAACGCACCTATCAAATCAACCCATCTGAGGGACCATCGGTTTATCTGCATGACATGACGCTGGAATCTAGTTCCGGCGTGGTTGATCTGGATAAAATTGGCGACAAATTGACCGATTGTTTTCTGGCCATATGGTCAGGTGCCGCCGAGAATGATGGCTACAATGCGCTGATCATCAACGCGGAAATTGCGTGGCGCGACATTGCTATGCTGCGCGCCGTATCGCGCTATTTGCGCCAAGCWCGCATTCCGTTCTCGCAAGATTATATGTGGTCGACGCTGAACCGTTATTCCAGCATTGCGCAGGAATTGGTGGCGCTKTTCCATGCCCGTTTTGACCCCGARAAAGCCAACTCGGCCAATGAAGACAAAATTTTCAACCGYTTTATCAGCGCGCTAGACACTGTYGTCAGCCTTGATGATGACCGTATTTTGCGCCGCTTTGCCAATGTCATTCGCAGCACAACGCGGACCAATTATTATCAGCTYRAYGATGCAGGCCAATTCGGCGATGTGATCTCCTTCAAGATCGATTCCAAAAAGATCGACGATYTGCCGGAACCCAAACCCTATCGCGARATTTTCGTCTACAGCCCGCAAGTCGAAGGCGTGCATTTGCGCTTTGGCATGGTGGCCCGTGGTGGTTTGCGCTGGTCTGACCGGGCGCAGGATTTCCGCACAGAAGTGCTTGGACTGGTAAAAGCCCAGCAGGTGAAAAACGCCGTGATTGTGCCGGTTGGCTCCAAGGGCGGGTTCTACCCCAAGCAATTGCCAGACCCGGCCAATGGCCGTGAAGCKTGGTTTGAAGCGGGGCGYGACGCCTATAAAATCTTCATCAGCAGCCTTTTGGACATCACCGATAATCTGGACGGCGAAAGCGTTATTCCGCCCAAATTGGTGAARCGYCATGAGGGCGATGACCCTTATCTGGTGGTGGCYGCCGATAAAGGCACCGCAACCTTCTCRGATACCGCCAATGGCATATCTGATGATCATGATTTCTGGCTCGGCGATGCTTTTGCRTCRGGYGGGTCGGTTGGCTATGAYCACAAAAAGATGGGCATYACCGCCCGWGGCGGCTGGGAAGCGGTGAAACGCCATTTCCGGGAAATGAACAAGGATATTCAGACCGAACCCTTCACCGTTTGCGGTGTCGGCGATATGTCGGGCGATGTGTTTGGCAAYGGCATGCTGTTGTCGAAATCCATCAAATTGATAGCGGCGTTTGATCACCGYGAYATCTTCTTTGATCCCGACCCAGACCCTGCAACCAGTTGGGAAGAGCGTAACCGCCTGTTCGCGATGGGYCGYTCATCYTGGCAGGATTACAACACCAAGCTGATTTCCAARGGCGGYGGYATTTTCCCGCGCAGTGCCAAATCCATCACGCTGACCAGCGAAATGAAAAAGCTGCTGGGCCTGCCYAAAGACAARGTMGCRCCGAACGAAATTCTCAATGCCATTCTCAAAATGGATACGGAGCTGCTGTGGTTTGGCGGCATCGGCACTTATATCCGTGCYACMAGCGAAACCGATGCTGATGCGGGCGACAAGGCCAATGATGCCATTCGCATCACGGCGGCTGAAATCGGCGCAAAAGTTATTGGCGAGGGTGCAAACCTTGGCCTGACGCAACTGGCGCGGATTGAATTTGGCAGACTGGGCGGCTGCATCAACTCCGATGCGATTGATAACTCCGCTGGCGTGAATTCCTCCGATATGGAGGTCAACATCAAAATCGCGCTGGGCGCTGCGGTGCGTGCGGGCAAGATCGATGTGAAAAAGCGCAACCGCTTCCTGGCATCGATGACCAATTCGGTGGCCAGTCTTGTGCTGCGCAACAACTACATTCAGACCTTATCGCTGTCGCTGACCGAAAAAGAAGGCATGAGCGATTTTGGCTTCCAGTCCCGATTGATGAACCAGCTGGAAGGTCGCGGATTGCTCAACAGGGCAGTGGAATTGCTACCCGATAATGCGGGCATGAATGAGCGGCTGAAAAACAACGAAGCGCTGACCCGCCCTGAAATTGCGGTGCTGCTGGCCTATTCAAAAATCGTCTTGTTTGATGATTTGATGGCCTCAAATGTGCCCGATGATCCTTATCTTGCCAAAGAGCTGTTCCGTTATTTCCCGGAYAAAATGTGCAAGGCCTATGARGAAGAAATTTCGGGCCATCGCYTGCGCCGTGAGATCATCGCGACGATGCTKTGCAACTCTCTGATCAAYCGGGGCGGTGCAACTGTTCTGACCCGCGTTGCCGACCAAACAGGCGCGTCAGCAAGCGATATCACCCGCGCCTTTGCAGCGGTRCGGGACAGYTACGGCCTGACYAAAATCAATGAAGATATCGACGCGCTYGATGCCAARATTGATGGYYCGTTGCARTTAGAGCTYTACGCAAAAATTCGCGAATTRCTGGTRAGCCGTATCATCTGGTTCCTGAAAAACCTGGACCTGACCAAGGGCATTGCCCATGTGGTCGAGACCTATGGCGGCGGCATCAACCATYTGCGCGGCAAGATGTCRCCTCATATTCCGCAATATCTGCGCGACAAAATTGCGGCTGAGAAAAAACGCTTTGTCGARGCCGGTGTGCCCAATGCGCTTGCKGAYCGCATCGCCAGCATRCAGCTGGAAGCCATGATGCTGGATGTGAYTTTRATCGCCCAAAGCAACAATTGGYTGGTKGATCAGGTGGCACAGGCCTAYCTGGAAATCGCKGGCACCTTCAAGCTGGGCCGCATTGATGCACTGGCGCAAAACATTCCAACCTCTGACTATTTTGACGGGCTTGCTGTGGAGCGTGCACGCCAAACCTTAAGCGAGGCGCATCGCGATATCACCGCCGATGTGATGGCCAACAGCCCCGAGGGCAAGGTGGATGTGGCGTTGTGGATTACCGGCCATGAAACCAGCATTGACCGCACCACTCAGGCGATTGAAGCTGTTGTTGAAAGCGGCACGCTGACTGTCTCCAAACTGGCGGTGGCCGCTGGCTTGCTGTCCGATCTGGCACAGAAGCAATAAATGTGACAAGGATTGGCCATGACAGATCATGGCCAATCCACCTCCCAAAATTCAGCGCCAAGCTACGCCTCAAAGCGCGGTGTGTTTGGCTGGCTGCTGTTTGACTGGGCCACCCAGCCTGTTTTTACGCTGCTCACAACCTTTATCTTTGCCCCCTATTTTGCCGGACGCTTTATTGGCGATGTGGTGACCGGCCAGGCCTATTGGGGCTATGCCACGGCCGCCGCCGGGATCATCATCGCGCTACTATCGCCCGTCCTTGGCTCAATTGCCGATGTCGCGGGGCGACGAAAACCCTGGATTGCCGGGTTTTCTGTGCTGCTGGTTTGCGGCGGCATGTTGCTGTGGCAGGCAACGCCATGGTTGCAAGCGCACCCTGAACTAAACCCCAATTCACCCGCAATCCGCCCGTTTGATGGCTTGGTGCTGCTGGTGCTAGGCGCTTATGTGCTGACGACCATTGGCGCTGAGTTCGCCACCGTCTTCACCAATGCCATGATGCCATCCCTGGTGCCACCAGAACGCCTTGGGCGACTATCCGGCACGGGATGGGCCATTGGCTATGCAGGCGGGTTGGTGTCGCTGGTTGTTGTTCTGGGGTTTTTCGTGGCCTCAACCGAGAGCGGCAAAACATTGCTCGGCTTTTTGCCGCTTTGGGATTTTAACCCGGCTCAGGCAGAAGGCACCCGAGCGACGGGGCCGCTCAGCGCGCTTTGGTATTTACTGTTTGTGCTGCCGTTGTTTTTGTTCACGCCCGATACACCGCGAAAAGCAGGCATTTCTATTGCCACCGCTGCACGGCGCGGCCTCAGCAAGCTCAAGCTCCGCCTTGTTGAAGCGCGCCGCGACAAGCCGCTATTCCTCTATCTCATCGCCCATATGCTTTATGTTGATGGGCTGATTGCTCTGTTTGCCTTTGGCGGCATTTACGCAAAAGGCGTGTTTGGCTGGGACACGACTAAGCTTGGCCTGTTTGGCATCTTTTTGACCATTACTGGTGTCGTGGGCGCGCTGATTGGTGGCCGCCTCAATGATCGTCTTGGCTCTATCACCGTCATCAAGGGCAGCATTGCCCTGCTTATTCTGTCGAGCATCGCCATTTTGTCGATTGAGCAAACCACCATTTTGTTTGTGGTGCCGGTTTCAAGCAGTRTTGCTGARATYACYTATTAYCTTGTYGGCGGTCTCATTGGTGCCGCCGCTGGCCCGCTGCAATCGGCRAGCCGCACCTATCTGGCGGAAATCACMCAACCAGAAGARCGCACCAGCATTTAYGGGCTTTATGCCATGACMGGMAAAGTCACCAGTTTTGCGGCCCCRCTGGCCATTGGCATCGTCACGACSATCACCCAATCCCAGCGCATCGGMATCAGCATTCTTGTGCTGTTTTTGATCGCCGGRTTTATCGTRCTGGGATTTGCCGCACGCGCCGTACAGCGCCAACATGCTGCCTGAATTTACTGYTTAATACCGCCCAAAGAGTTACTCGGGATATTTCTGTGCCAGATTTTTATTCGTTTGAGCGTTCACATACCCAAAACCAACCAACGCCAGTGCTTTACGACATTATAGCCAGCRTTCTGCCAGCAATACGTGCCAGAGAGGATTTGRCGCCCATTATTGAGGCCTATCGCCAGCAAACAGATGAACTCAGCACAAACAGTATTGTTGTTGCTCAGCAGAATTTTCGCAGTGCCGGAAATATGTATATTGAGGACGACCGGAGTTATTGGCCAATACAATTAACACGCATAAATGAGAAAAAAACAAACTTGAAAACCGAATATCAGGCACTGGCGAACACAGGTGAACTTGGTTTTCTATTTTTGTTCCACTCAAACGGATTTGTAAGACAAAAAGCCTTGCAGTGTTTACCAGAAGSGCCGCGTAGTGCGTTCGARTTTGCCGGTATCRCCTATAGGCTGAACGAYTGGGCTGAACCAGTGCGTGCTGCCGCTTATGAGTATGCAGYCCAGTATTTYCCMAAAACATCRTCRGATGTGATTGCCWMGGCCGCKTTCTTTCTCCTGCCTCGAATMCCGTTGTTCAAGCGCTGGTCAGAYCGAGAAAAAGAGCTTCTGTTTGATCTTTTCGAGYGCCCGGATGTGYTGGAAAAAATGGTCGGCATGCTAACCCGGCAGCGCTCAGGCAAAATCAACCGCTTYTTYAAAGAGCTCCTGCGAAAACCATCATTGGATCCCTATTTGCACCATATTATGAGTTGTTCAGAACTGCCCACTGTTCGTGCCACCGCCCTTGAAGTGCTTGTGATGAAGAAGACGCGGTGGTTCACCGGCTACGGTTCTGAATGGATCGACAAAAGCATGGGATTGAAACGGCGCGTTGCCCTATGTGATGAACGGCGCATTGAGCATGATTTGGACATTACAGAGCTGATGGCACAAGGCATTGCCGATCGCTCTCCAGCCGTGCGCAAAACCATCGCAAACTGCCTAATCGCCCTGCGCGAACATCCGACGGCTGAGATGAACGCCTTTGCCAAAACTCTGTCGCGTGACAAATCCTACCTCGTGCGCCAATTGGCCGAATTTTATCTGAAGAACCTAACTTCAGACTAATGCCTGAAATGACGGATACCAGTAAAAACCATGGCGAGGCCTGCTTCATTGGCCGCATCAATGACTTCCTGATCACGCATGGAGCCGCCAGGCTGAATGACAGCCGTTGCGCCCGCTTCTGCCGCGCTTAGCAAACCATCGGCAAAGGGGAAGAAGGCGTCAGAGGCGACGACAGAGCCTTTTGTCAGTGGTTCGGCAGCGCCGGTCGCGTCGGCCACATCCTGCGCTTTTCGCGCGGCAATGCGGGTGGAATCGACCCGGCTCATCTGCCCCGCGCCAATACCAACGGTCGCGCCGTTTTTAGCATAAACAATGGCGTTGGATTTAACGTGTTTGGCGATGGTGAAGGCAAACCGTAAATCGAGCAGTTCCTGCTCACTTGGCGCGCGCTTGGTGACAACTTTTAATTCCAAATCTTGCGCATTGACTGTATCGCGGCTTTGCACCAGCAAGCCACCGGCAACGGTTTTGATAATCTGCCCCGGTGCCCGCGTATCGGCCAAGCCACCAGTTTCCAGCACACGAATGTTTGGTTTTTTCGCCAATAGTGCGCGCGCAGCATCATCAATTTTTGGCGCGATGATAACTTCGGTAAAGACTTTTAG
>NVXB01000131.1 GCA_002746425.1 Hyphomicrobiales bacterium
TAATCCCTTCTGAATTTTCTGACCGCTTGATTAACGGAGAAAACCCTATTCGTGTGTGGCGAGAGTACCGTGGTTTCAAAGCCAAAGAACTCGCTGAAAAGGCCGGTATAAGCACGGCTTATCTGTCTGAGATTGAAACGGGCAAGAAGGAAGGCCGTGTTGGCACACTTGCCGCTATCGCTGATGTGTTGAACCTTACCATTGATGATCTGGTTTAGATAATTGATCGCGATGATGTAACGACGCAGACCCCAAACGCTAACAGCATATCTCAGCTTATTGTTGCAATATTCTTGGCCTTTCTATAGCCCCAGCGGAACAACTACCGTTGGTGTTCTGGGCAAAGTGCTCATCGATAAGATAAAAGACCGGGCACCAAGATAGTGGCTTTCGAAGCCATCGCCCAGCATTGATATCAATGTGTCGGGCGTGGCAAAACCTCTGGCGTGCATGGGCAGGATAACGCGGGCGCAAAGGCGTTTGAGGATTTCGGCCATGCCGCCAAGGCTCAAGGTTAGCGCGCCGTCAATCGGCACCATAACGACATCCAGGCGGCCTATTTGGGCGTAATGGGCATCAACCAATGGATGGTGCAAATGGCCAAGGTGGCCGATGCACAGGCCTGCGACTTCAAAAATGAAAATCGAATTGGCGTCTTCCTCACGAAACGCACCGCGTATGATGTCTGTCGTGACATTGCGCACCAGCATGTCCTGAACCTGCAAAAAGTGTTTGGCGGGGTTGGTTTGGCCCCAGCCGGGTAAGATATACTCTATTCTGGGGTCCGGACTGGCAGTGAAGTGTGACATGTGAGCCTTGTTCATCGTCACAATGGTCGGAATCAGCCCTTCGCCCTTGTAACTGGCCCAACCGAAATAGTCGGTTGCCGCTGTAATACCGTCAGCACTTTCAATTACATAGGTTGAATGGTCGAAATAGCCGATGCGCACTTCAAAAGGCGTAAGCGCGCGGGTTTCATTGCTATCAAAGGTAAAATCGGCGATTTTTCGTGGCCCAAATTGTGGACTGGTTTCGAATTTGGCAAAGCTAACGTGCTGTTGATATAGCGGGTTATTCAGGTTTTGGGCAATGGCCATGCAGGTGCTGACGGGCGCACGTTTGGTTTGAATTTTATGCAGAAACGGAGCCGCTTGCAGGCTGGATATGGGCAAGAGTAAAGCCAAAAGAGCGGGCAGGAATTGGCGTATGTACGACATTTCAAAGTCCTCCATGTGCTATCAGTAATTCTAGGAGCATTTGTCCATTCATCAAGGAATTAAGTTGTTGCCGTCAAATACTGGTAATTTGCCTTTGTATCCGCCATATAGTCGGCATTAATCGAGTTTAGGTAATGAAACGCCATGGATGGCATCGGCTTTAACAAAATGAATGGTGCTGGCAACGAGATTGTCATGCTAGATTTACGCGGGCAAAACGTAAGCGTTGCGCCAGATTCCGCGCGCGCTATTGCCAAGCTTGATGGGGCGTTTTTCGATCAGTTGATGGTGCTTTTGCCGCCAAAAAGCGATGGCACGGCAGCTTTTGTTGAAATCTGGAACAATGATGGCTCCAAATCCGGCGCATGCGGCAATGGTATGCGCTGTGTTTCGGCGATGGAACTGGATCGAACTGGCACAAATGCTGCGGTTTTTGAAACTGAAGCTGGTTTCCTGGATGTTCAGCGTGCAGATGGCGGACAGATTACCGTGGATATGGGCATGCCCAAATTCGGCTGGCAGGATATTCCGCTTAGCCATGATGTGGGCGATACGCAGGCTGTTGATTTGGGTGAATTGGCGCAGCGTGTACCCGTTCATCATGCGGCTGTCGTCAATGTTGGAAATCCGCATGCCATCCTCTGGATTGATGATTTTGCCGATTATGATGTAACTTCTATCGGACCAACGCTGGAACACCATCCGTTGTTTCCTGAAAAAGCTAATATCTCGCTGGCAAAGGTGATTTCGCCAGCACACATTATTTTGAAAGTCTGGGAGCGCGGCGCGGGCCAAACGCGAGCTTGCGGCTCTGCGGCCTGTGCCACAGCCGTTGCTGCTGCGCGCGCGGGTAAAACCGGGCGCAATGTTCGCATCTCTCTGCCTGGCGGTGATTTGCAGATCAATTGGCGCGACGATGATCATATTTTGATGACCGGCCCCTGGGAGCTGGAGCATCAGGGCGTTTTGCCAAATGCACTTTTTGATGGGGCGAGCACCTCATGAGCAAAGCCCCTGAAATTGAAATGATGACGTTTGGTTGCCGCCTAAACACGGTGGAAAGCCAGGTCATGAAACGTCAGGCCATTTCTGCCGGGCTGGACAATGCCATCATCGTCAATACTTGCGCAGTGACCAATGAGGCTGTGCGCCAGGCGCGGCAGGCTATCCGTAAGGCCAAGCGCGAAAATCCGGAGAAGACCATTATCGTATCCGGCTGTGCAGCGCAAACCGATCCCGAAATGTTCGCTGCCATGGATGAAGTGGCACTGGTGCTGGGCAATGAGGAAAAACTCAGCGCTGCCAGTTATCGCATGCTGCCGCAATTTGGTGTCAACGACACGACCAAAATACGCGTCAACGATATCATGTCGGTGCGCGAAACCGCCGCTCATCTGATTGAGGGGCTGGAAGGGCGCACGCGCGCTTTCGTGCAGGTTCAAACCGGTTGCGATCATCGCTGCACGTTCTGCATTATCCCGTTTGGCCGTGGCAACTCGCGGTCTGTGCCTATGGGCGTGGTGGTCGATCAGGTGCGCCGTTTGGTGGAAAATGGTTATCGCGAGGTCGTTATCACCGGTGTTGATATCACGTCATACGGTGCGGATTTACCTGGTGCGCCAAAACTCGGCGCCCTAATACAGTCGGTGTTGAAACATGTACCGGAGCTGGAGCGCTTACGGCTGTCTTCTATCGATTCCATAGAGGTTGATCCGCAATTGATGGATGCGATTGCCAATGAAGAGCGCTTGATGCCGCATTTGCATTTGTCGTTGCAATCCGGTGACAACATGATTTTGAAACGCATGAAACGCCGCCATTCGCGCGAGGATACGATTGCCTTTTGTCAGGAAGTTCGTGCCCTGCGCCCGGATATGGTTTTTGGCGCGGATATCATTGCCGGGTTCCCAACCGAAACCGATGCGATGTTTGAAAATTCTCTGCGCATCATTGATGAGTGTGATCTGACGCATTTGCATATTTTCCCGTTTTCACCGCGCCCCGGCACGCCGGCGCAGCGCATGCCGCAGCTTGAGCGCCCGCTGATTAAAAGCCGCGCAGCGCTGTTGCGCGCGAAAGGCGAATTGGCCTTGCAGGCTCATTTATCATCGCAGGTCGGTACATCCCATGCCGTGCTGATTGAAAAACCCGGCCTTGGCCGCACGGAGCAATTTACCCAGGTGGAGCTGAGCGCTGATAGCGCCGGCCAGTCTGGTGATATCATTCCAGCGATTATCACCGGGCATTCTCAGCGCCATTTATTTGCCGAGGCTGCATAATGGCTGAGGGCGAGAAAAAAGGGTTTTTCCGCAAGCTTTTTGGCGGCAAGACGCCAGAAGCACCGCAGGCTGAAACAGAAGCCAGCATTGAACAGCCCGTCGTAGATGAAGCTGTCGTTGAGCCTGTTGCTGCGGAAGAAATTCCAACCGCAACGCTTGACCCGCAACCCGTGGCAGAAATTGCTCCAGAGCCAGAGCCAGAGCCAGAGCCAGAGCCAGAGCCAGAGCCAGAGCCAGAGCCAGAGCCAGAGCCAGAGCCAGAGCCCGTTATTGTTGCCGATTCGGAACCAAAGAAAAGTTGGTTCCAAAAGCTCACAACAGGTCTGTCGCGTTCATCCACGGCGCTCACCAGCGGCATTTCGTCGATCTTCACCAAGCGCAAGCTTGATGCCGACACGCTGGAAGAGCTTGAGGATATTCTCATTCAGGCTGATCTGGGCATCGATACGGCCATGGCCATTACGCAGGCGCTGGCCAAAGACCGTTTTGACAAGATGATTGAGGCCGATGAGGTCAAAGCCATCATGGCGGCGGAGGTCGAAAAGGTTTTGGCACCCATCGCCAAGCCACTGGTGCTGAGTGGCAAGGCCAAACCCCAAGTCATTCTCATGATTGGCGTCAACGGATCAGGCAAAACCACCACCATCGGCAAACTATCGGCAAAATTCCGCGCTGACGGCAAATCGGTCATGCTGGCAGCAGGCGATACTTTTCGTGCAGCCGCCATCGAGCAGCTAAAAATCTGGGCGCAGCGCACCGGTGCCAGTATTGTGGCGCGCGATCAGGGTGCAGATGCTGCAAGCCTTGCCTTTGACGCCATGAAGGAAGCCGCTGCGGCGAATGTCGACGTGCTGATGATTGATACCGCTGGGCGTTTGCAAAACCGCGTTGAGCTGATGGATGAGCTGGAAAAGGTCATCCGCGTTATCAAAAAACACGACGAGACAGCGCCGCACCATGTGTTGCTGACACTGGATGCCACCACCGGCCAAAACGCACTTAACCAGGTTGAGGTTTTCGGCAAGGTTGCGGGCGTTACCGGCTTGGTGATGACCAAACTGGATGGCACCGCGCGCGGCGGCATTCTGGTGGCCATTTCTTCCAAATATGCCGTCCCTGTTCACTTCATTGGAGTGGGCGAGGGCATTGACGATCTTGAGAGCTTTGCCGCGAAGGATTTCGCGCAGGCCATAGCAGGTGTGACCACATGACAAATTTACTTGAGCGCGAACCTAATGATCCAAAGCGTGCGGATGTTAATCCGCTGCTCAAAATGGCTTTGGAGCTTGGCCCTCTGGCGGTGTTCTTTTTCGCCAATAGTCGCTATGGCATTTTTACCGCCACCTCGACCTTTATGGTGGCCATCACAATCTCGCTGATCGCATCTTGGGTGCTGACCCGCAAATTGGCCATCATGCCAATGGTAACCGGCGTTGTGGTGTTGGTGTTTGGCTCGCTCACCCTTTATCTGCATGATGATATTTTCATCAAGATGAAGCCGACCATCGTCAATTGCCTGTTTGGCGGTATTTTGCTGGGTGGGCTGTATTTCGGCAGATCTTTGCTGGGCTATGTGTTCGACAGTGTGTTCAAGCTGACCGATGAAGGCTGGCAAAAGCTGACCCTGCGCTGGGGCCTTTTCTTCTTTGTGCTGGCGGCCATTAATGAAGTGGTTTGGCGCAATTTCGACACCGATTTCTGGGTGTCCTTCAAGGTTTTTGGCTTCATGCCGATAACGATTGCCTTCACTCTGCTCCAGATGCCTTTAATCAGCAAATACACCATTGAAGATGAGCCAGAAGAGTCTGCCGAAGAAAGCTGAGATTGGGCCTCAACCTCAAACAATCTTGAGCGGTTTCTCCAGCACTTTTAGCACCTGAGACAGCTCGTGGCCGCGCTTCAAAATGTGGCCACTGGCCGCGGCAACAACTTTATAAGTGCCCTGTTTGCGGGTTAGGGCTGGGTCTTTCTCCACGTAATAAAGCGGCATTTCGCTGGCGCGGCGAAAAATCGAAAAAACCGCGCGATCCTTGAGATGGTCAATGGCATAGTCGCGCCATTCTCCAGCTGCAACTTTAAAGCCATAAACGCGTAAAATCGCATTCAGCTCTGCCCGATTAAAGGTAACCTGTTTGTAAGCCTGTTGCTTTTGCTGGTTTTTGGATGGCGTGGGAAAGGCATGAATCTCAGCGGATTGCTCTGTCCGTGCAGACGCTGTCGCGTGCGATGCTGATTCTGACTTCGTTTCCGCCATTTATATCGATCTTTCAAGGTGTCATCGAGTTGATACAAAACATGGCGCGAAGGAATGGCTTTGGCAAGCCCTGTGGGTAATTCGGTAAGTCTCTGATTTTACACGAGCTTTATTAAAGTGAGTGCAAAAACAGGCACTGGTTGCAAGAAAAACTGGCCACATCTTGGCCATATTTCCTCATAAAAAGTCACAATATTGCCCCGATTCAGCCCTTCACCAGCCATTTTGGCTCACCATATTTACTATGTTGCCTCAGACAGCCCGGTCTGGTGCAGTCCCATCTTTCAGCCCCCCAACCTGAGGGACGAAATTCCAGACCGGGCATTTTTCTTACCCATCATTTTTTGGTTTTCTGCTTAGCTTAATGGCATTGCCATATAGCCCGGTAGGCCTTCGATGCGCTTGATCCAGGCTTGAATGCCCGGAAAACTTCCCAAATCAAATCCGCCCTTGTGGCAATCATGGGTGTAACCAAACAGTGCAATATCGGCGATTGTTGGCGCATCTCCCGTAAGAAATGGCGTTTTTTGCAATTGGATTTCCATAACGCCAAGTGCCTTGTTGCCCTTTTCCAGCAGGCTGGCCATCAGTTCTGGCGTGGCTTGTGCTGCGCGCTCCGGATACAGACTAATGGACCGGCGCACGGCAATGGCGGGTTCGTGGCTGTATTGCTCAAAGAATATCCAGCTCAAACACATGGCATGGTCGTAGCTGTCGGTGGGCAAAAAATCTGTGCCACTGGCCA